>DASVFK010000125.1:0-2877 GCA_036380095.1 Candidatus Angelobacter sp.
GCCGCCCTGCACCTGAAGTGTTTTCCTGTTATCCTGTCCGGTTTACCAACACGCGAGGATGCGACTCATGCACAGCATGCAAGGCAAGAATGCGGTGGTATTCGGCGTCGCCAACAAAAGAAGCATCGCCTGGGCCATTGCCCAAAGTCTCAGCCAGGCGGGCGCCAAGTTGGCCATTACCTACCAGAACGAACGCATGAAGGCCGAAGCCTATGACCTGATCGCGTCCTTGCCCGGCGCTGAGCCGTTCCAGTGCGACGTCGCCCATGATGCCGAGATCGAGCAGCTTTTTGCCCAGCTCAAAGAACGCTTTGGACGCGTGGACGCCCTGGCGCATTGCATCGCCTTCGCTCCTGCAGAAGCGATGCACGGCGATTTCCTGAACACCACACGCGAAGCCTTCCGCATCGCCCACGATGTGAGCGTCTACTCTTTCATCGCTGTAACCCGGGCCGCGGCGCCCCTGATGACTGAAGGCGGAAGCGTGGTGACGCTCACGTACTTTGGCGCCGAGAAAGTGGTTCCCGGGTACAACGTGATGGGCGTGGCCAAAGCGTCACTGGAGGCCAGCGTGCGCTATCTGGCCAACAGCCTGGGCCCGAAAAGAGTCCGGGTCAACGCCATTTCCGCCGGGCCCATCAAGACGCTGGCTGCGCGCGGCGTAGGCGACTTCAGCCAGATGCTCAAGAACCACGCCGAGCACGCGCCGCTCAAGCGCAACGTAGAAGTGAAAGAAGTGGGCGACACGGCGCTTTTTCTCTGCTCCGACATGGGCAGCGGCATCACCGGCGAGACCCTCTACGTGGATTGCGGCTACAACATCATGGGTTTCTAGAGAACGCCATTCTGATCGGGCACCATGTCGCGGACGAAGATATTCATCATCTACACTCTTCTCGACCTGCTGATCGTGGCTGGAGCGCTGTGGGCCGCGTTCTATGCCCGTTGGCCGGCAAAACAGATACTGTTGCCTGCCGCCGTGCTGTTTGTGTTGAATGGGCTGTGGTTGGTGGTGATGACGATCAAGAACACGCCGCCGGCAGAGTAGGGGCTTCGGTCAACGACCCTAAGAGCGATTCTCATCCGCCAGCTATTCACGAAGTAAGCTCACACGTCACAACGGCAATGTGACCTTGGTGTGATGAAGCAGATGTTATCTGTTGGACGACTGCCCGTTACTCCACTAAAATCGCTGCAAGATACGCAATCGCTCTGGGGGCACAGACTGCATGGCGCTCATCCAATTCACGCGCAACCATACCGACCACTCAACGGACAAAGGCTTTCAATTTGAGTTCTTCTGTGACCGCTGCGGCAACGGCTTCATGAGCGAGTTTCAGGCTTCCGCCGCAGGCATGGCGGCCAGCGCGCTGCACGCCGCCGGCAACATATTCGGCGGCCTCCTGGGACAGGCGAGTTCCAGCGCGTATGACATTGAGCGCGCCATCCAGGGCCCCGCGCATGACAAAGCCTTTCGCGCCGCGATTGAAGCAGCCAAGCCCAACTTCCGCCAGTGTCCCAAGTGCACCAAGTGGGTTTGCCAGGCCTCATGCTGGAACGCCAACCGGTCACTCTGCTACGAATGCGCGCCTGACGTCGCAACCGAGATGGCCGCAGCCCAGGCACAGACCACTGTGGAGCAGATGAAGCAGAAGATCCAGCACCAGGACCTGACCAAGGACATGGACGTGACCAGCGAGGCCGCGGCGCTGTGTCCGGCATGCGGAGCGCGCACCCAGGGCGCGAAGTTTTGTCCCGAGTGCGGCAAGCCGCTCCACGCCAAGGGCGAGTGCTCCAAGTGCGGGACCAAGGTCGAGGCCGGGACCAAATTCTGTCCGGAGTGCGGCAACAAGATGGGTTGAACTGGAAGGCGACCGCAATGGCCGACTTCAACGGCAAGTTCCAATACCTTACGAGCAACGGCAGCGTGGCCCAGGAGGGCGCATGCCGAATGCAGTTTGACCGGCAGAACTTTACTCTGACTCCGGAGTCGGGCCCGCCCATCGTTGCCGACCTGGGCGATATCGACGCGCTTGCCGCAGCCGATTACGAAGTCAGGCTGCCTCTCTACACCGGCAACATCATCGTGCTTCGCCAGTTCGGCAAGGCCTTTGAAACCTTGAGCCATGATCTGCTGGAAGCTCACCGGCAACGCACTCTGGAATGCCTGCTGCTTGAGGATCTGCAGGAGGTGGCGCGCTTCAACGGCAATTTTGAGCTGGACTCCACGGGCGCCGCCCCGCGAGCGGGCCCCGCCGAGTTCCGACTATTCCAGAGCAACCTGGCAGTATTGCCTGCCGAATCGCAGGGTTTCCAGTGGCGCCTGACAGATGTGGACTCGGTCAACTTCGACGAGACAACCTATGAAGTGGCGCTGCGCTCAGGGCAGGACGCGCTGAAGGCAAGCAAGCTGGGCAAGCGCACGGAGGAATTCGTCGCGGGCGTGAAGCAGGCCATCGCCGACCTGGCAACACGAAGCACCCAGGCGCTGCATTCGACGTTTCCTTTTCTCGACCCGGACCAACTCCAGGCAGTGTCCAGCCAGTTCCGCGAAGGCCATGCGGCGCCGGTGGCGAAGCTGGCCGCCATTCATCCTGGGTTGCCCGCTGCGCTGGCGGATAACGCGGTGGATAGCGACCTGAAACCTTACTATGACGATCTGCTGGCGCGCACATCCAAAGATGCTCTGTATGCAGGCTTCAAGCTGATTCGCGCGGAAGATTCGGACAGTGAGACCGAAACGCCCGGTCCTGCGAGTTTGCCGGATGGCGATTCGGCAGGCCCGCAAATGCTCTATTGGTTCTACTTCCCTGTCGGCGGAAACATAGTGGCATGGGAAGCCAGTTCCGCTGGCGGGCGCGCGACCTACTTCTTTCG
>DASVFK010000126.1:0-11396 GCA_036380095.1 Candidatus Angelobacter sp.
ATTGTTGAAAGCGTAAAACCGGATTTCGAACTCCGGCATCTCCGCCCGCGGACGGACTTCACGGTAGACCTGGTGAAACAGCGAGTTGAGCCTGGGATGCATGATTGAAACGCGCGCCGGCGGAAGGACGGGCTCACTTCTTCTTTTCCTCCGTTTTCTCGACGTCTTTTTCTTCCGCATATTCGCGCGCGATGGCGGCGCAGGACTTCAGCGAGTCTTCAGCGTCCTGCAACGTGAATAGCCACGTGCGCGACTCGGTCTTGGTCTGCGGGTCCATCTGGACGGCATTGCGCAGGGCCTTGAGCCGCTGGTCCCAGCGGCCGGTGGCCTCCGCCACATCCTTCACTCCTTTGCGAAATTGCTTCTTCTGGTCTTTGTCCAGCCGCTGTCCTTCGTAGGTATCGAGATTGTCGTTGATCTCGTCGAAAAGCGCGGAAAGGTCTTCCAGCAGATCATGGATCTTGGCCGCTCGCTCCTCCGCCTTTGGATCGGCGCGCAGTTGGTCGATGGCATCCAGCCGCGTGTCCGTGAACTTGATGAAGAGTTTCAGCCGCTTCAACGGCTCCATGCGGAACTCGCGCAACTGGTCGGCTTCGGCTTCCGTGAGCGGATCGCGTTTGCGCGCGGCTGCAGCCACGGCGGTCAATACCAGCAGCAGGACAAGCCACTTTGTCGCGGTCTTCATGGTTGTTTGGGTTCCTTGTGTTTTTTCGGCGCGAACATCGCGTCCAGCAGATCCTGGCGATAGTCGGCCAGCTTTTTCTCCGCCGCTTCGAGTGCCGGGCGATCGTCGGCCGCCAGGGTCCGCCGCACGCTGGCCAGGTGGCGTTGCGTCTCGCGCAGATGGATCTCGATCTCTTTCATCTTCCTATGCGTCTCCAGGGCGATTTCATGCGCCCGGCTCGCGAACTCCAGCACCTGCTTCACGGTCTCATGGCCTTGTTGTGATTCGCCTGCGGTGAACTGCTGGTCCGCTACGTCCACGGTCCGCTCGGCCAGCTGCGCGTAGAGCAGAGCCTGGTGGCCGCCGGAGGCTTTTTCGGCTTCCGCCTTCAGTTCGTCGAGTGGCTTCTGGTCCTTGGCAACACCCAGCGCCGTCAACAGCAGCAGGATGGATAAGTAGCGCATCATTGGGGCTCAATCGCTTTCAGGCGGTGCCTGGCCTGGAATTCCTGGTCAGGATACTTTCCGCCGGCGGCGGCGAGGAACCGTTTGTAGTTCTCCACAGCCTGTTTCGGCATGCGCAGGCTGTCATAAGACGTTGCCCGGATGAAAAAAGTCATTGGGTTCTCCGGCAGGTATTTTGCCCGCGCGTCCAGCGCCCGGATCGCCAGTTCGTAATGCTTGTTTTCGCGCGCCGCGTCAGCCAGGTAGCCGTAAGCCTCGCTGTAGTCGCCTTTGAGCTTGACTGCTTGCAGCAGCTCGCTCTCCGCTTCGGCGTATTTCAATTGATAGAGCAGGGAAACGCCCAGCCCAAAGTGCAGCGCTGCGTCGTTGGCATTTGCTTTGGCGAGCTCGCGAAAAACGGGTTCGGCCTGCTGATACTGCTTTGCCTGGAGGTAGAGTTCGGCGAGCTCGCGGCTTGGTGGCGTTGCCGAATTCTTTCCCGCTTCTTCCAGGAGGGCGACCGCTTCCTGTGGTTTGCCCGCGGCGGCCAGCAGCTTGGCCAACTGCTCGCGCGCCTGAGCGTCCTGCGGGTTCTGCGCCACGTATCGGCGCAGCCAGGTCTCGGCATCGCCGAAACGCTTCTCCCGGCTCAAGAAATTGATCAACAGGGCCATGCCGCGAGCGTTGAAGGACTTCGCAGATTTCACAAAGTGCCTTTCTGCGCCGTTCAGGTCTCCCACCTTCTCTAGCATTCGTCCCGCAGCAACATCCAGATCAGAGTTTTCCGGGTCGAGTTCCGAGGCTTTTTCATAGGCCCTAGCGGAAGCCTTGGGATCACTTTCCTCCAGCACCTGGGCCAGCGAATCCCACGCCTTGCCCACGGCCTGCGGCCCGCCGGCGAGAGGCTTGAGTTCCGTTGCGTGCCGCAACACGGTTGCTGCACCTGCGCCGTCGCCTGCTTTTGCCAACGCCACTCCCAGATTCAGGTTCGCTTCAAACCAGTTCGGCGCCAGCTCCACTGCTTTGCGATAGGACGCCTCGGCATCAGCCGTTTTGCTCTGATGGCTCTGGCAATAGCCCAGGTCAAACCACAACTGCGCATTCTTGCCCTGGGTCGCCGTCAAGGCTTGCAGCTTTTCTTCTGCCTGCGCATACTGCTGCGCCTGGATGAGAGCTTCAGCTTTCTCCAATGCACCTGCCGCGCTGGCCTGTGCCTGGGCAGGCGAAGGCCTGGCATGCGGCGTCCCGGACTGCAGGAAGGCAGCCGCGAGCAGCAGCGTGCTCAGAAGCTCATGCATGGCCATTAGATCGAGAGTTCTCGTTTCCTAAGATGCGCGCCAGCCACTTGCCGGTATGCGATTGGGAGCATTTTGCCACAGCTTCCGGCGCTCCCGTTACCACGATTTCGCCGCCGCGATCGCCGCCCTCCGGGCCCAGATCGATGATCCAGTCCGCCGTCTTGATCACGTCCAGGTTATGCTCAATCACCAGCACGGAGCCACCGGCCTCGATCAGCTTGCGGAAGGCGGCCAGCAGCTTGCTAACGTCATCGAAATGCAGGCCGGTGGTGGGTTCGTCGAAAATGTACAACGTGCCCTTGCCGGCGCGCGCCTGTTTACGTTGCTCGCGCTCTTCTTCAGTTTCCGCCTCGAAAGGCTTGGGCCGGCCAGTGGGGACCAGGTGCGCTGCCAGCTTCATGCGTTGCGCTTCGCCGCCGCTGAGCGTGGTGGCCGATTGTCCCAATCGCAGATATCCGAGTCCCACTTCCTCCAAAACCCGCAGTTTGTCCAGAATCTTCGGCTGCCCGGCGAAGAATTGCATGGACTCGCGCACCGTCAGATTCAGCACCTCATGGATGTTCTTGCCTTTGTAGCGGACCTCCAGCACTCCCGGCTTGTAGCGTGTGCCTTTGCAGTCCTCGCAGATCAGCTCCACGTCCGCCAGGAACTGCATTTCCACCGTGACCGTGCCATCGCCTTGGCATGTCTCACAGCGGCCTCCGGGAATGTTGAAGGAAAAATGTCCGGCCGCATACCCACGCTTCTGGGCTTCAGGAACGCCGGCAAACACCTCGCGGATGGCATCGAACGCCTTGATATAGGTCACGGGATTGGAGCGCGGCGTACGCCCGATGGGCGACTGGTCCACGAGCACGACGTCCGCCACGAACTCCCCACCATTTACCCGTTTGAAACCGTGGGCCGCCGGTCCCGGCCCGGCCGTGATGCCTTTTTCCGCTGCCAGCGCCTGATACAGAACATCATGCACCAGCGTGGATTTGCCCGAACCGGAGACGCCGGTCACCGCCGTAAGCATGCCCAGGGGAATCTCAACGTTGATGTTCTTCAGGTTGTGTGCCCGTGCGCCCTCAACGCGGACCACCGGGATTCCCGGTTTGCGCCGGTTCTGCGGCACCTGTATGCGCAGTTCCTGGCTCAGGTAGCGTCCCGTTAGGGAAGCGCTCATAGTCTTGATCTCATCGTATGGAGCCGAGGCCATCACACGCCCGCCGTTTTCGCCCGCGCCCGGCCCGAGGTCCAGAATGCGATCGGAAGCGCGCATCACGTCGGCATCGTGCTCCACCACCAGAATCGTGTTGCCCAGATCGCGGAGCTCGTGCAGGATGTCCACCAATCGCGCCGTGTCCCGGCTGTGCAGGCCGATGGAAGGCTCGTCCAGCACATAGAGCGCTCCCACCAGCCGCGATCCCAGCGATGTGGCCAGCTGGATTCGTTGCGCCTCGCCTCCGGACAAGGTGGAAGCCAAGCGGTCCAGCGTGAGGTATTCCAATCCCACGTCGTTCAGAAACTTCAGGCGCTCGCGGATCTGCTCCAGGATTTGTCCTGCGATATCAGTTTCTTCCGTGGAAAGATTCAAGTTGTGGAAGAAGATTGCCGCCTGCTCCACCGTAAGCGCCGTGGCCTGGCAAATGTTCTTGCCGGCAATCTTCACTTGCAACGCTTCCGCACGCAGACGCCCGCCGCGGCAGTCCGGACATTGCGCATACCCGCGATACCGGCTCAGGAACACGCGAATGTGCAGCTTGTATTTCTTGCGCTCCAGCCAGGCAAAGAAGCCTTGGATGCCGGGAAACCGGCCTTCACCTTCCATGATCATTTTCTGCTGGTCGCGATCAAGTTCCCGCCACGGCACATCCAGAGGGATGCCCTTCAGCTTGGCGAACTTGCGTAACTCGCTCTGCAGCGTGCGATATTTCGGCTTGGTCCATGGATCGATGGGACCTTCGGCGATCGTCTTCTCTTGATCGGGGATGACCAGGCTCAGGTCGAAGTCAATGGTGTTGCCGAAGCCCTGGCAGCGGGGACACGCTCCAAACGGGTTGTTGAACGAAAACAGCCGCGGCTCCGGCTCCGCAAAGGAGGTATGGCAGTTCTTGCACTCGAATTTGTTCGAGAAGCGCAGATGGCGCGGCTGTTCGCCATCGCGTGGTGCAGTCTCAAACACTACCTCTCCGGCTTCACGCAGCGCCTGCTCCACCGCATCCACGATGCGCGACCGCTGCTCCGGCCCCACGACGATGCGGTCCGCCAACACGAAAACCGGCTGTGCGAAGTCGATATCCAGCAGCGACTCCGGCGTGGAGAACTCAAAGACCTGGCCATTTTGAAACAGACGGCCGAATCCCTTTTTGCGCAGGTCAAAGAGACGCTCCTTCAGCGCGCCTTCTGCCGCCTGCGCCGCCGCTTCAGCTTCTGCCTTGGCTTTCTTGCCACGCGGCTTCTTCTTTCCCGAAACACCTGCCGCATGCCCAATAGGGAAGAGCACGTTCAGTCGCGTTCCTTCACCCATCCCCAGAATGGCGGGCGCGATCTCATCCACTGTGTCTTGCTTGACCTCGCCACCACACGTGCCGCAGAAGGTCCGCCCCACTCGCGCATAGAGCAGGCGCAGGTAGTCATAAATCTCGGTTGCGGTGGCAACGGTCGACCGGGGATTGCGCGTGGAATTCTTCTGCCGGATGGCGATTGCCGGCGCGATGCCGTCAATCAGGTCCACGTCCGGTTTCTCGATCCGCTCCAGGAACTGCCGCGCGTAGGCCGAAAGCGACTCGACGTACCGCCGCTGCCCTTCCGCATAAATCGTGTCAAACGCCAGCGACGACTTGCCCGACCCGGAAACCCCGGTCACCACCGTCAGCGCGTTGTGCGGGATCTCAAAATCGATGTTCTTCAGGTTATGCACGCGCGCGCCACGCACCACAATGCTCTCATTGGCGGTGCTGGCGCCTTGATTGGGGGAGACAGACATCAACTTCCCATTGGCCTTTCCCAAACCATCCTTGCTCGATTCTTCTTCATGGGTGAAATCCTTAATTATAAATTCCCTGGCGCTCATCGCGTGCGAGCACTGTTGATCGCAGCTCCGCCTTAGGTTTATCTCCAAAACAGGACCTTGGGCGATTGCCCTCTCCCCGGCCATGGGATGGCTCCAGCTCTGGCAATCATCAGGCTTCATGCTTACAAGCTATTGCAAACAAACAATTTAGATTAGCACAGAGACGAACTAGGCCAACGAAGGGAATTTCTGAACAACCTTGGAAAAGCGGAAACCGCCTGATTCAACGAGCCAAGGAACCAAGTTGTGCCGAAAGGCGTAGTGAAGAGGTATGAATGCACAACGCCACGCAGAACATTTGATTCTGCTTCACCATTGTTGGGCATTTTGCTGGAGTTGTCTGATGGCTCTGGACATCCGTCGGAAGGCCGTGTCCTAAAGTGGATCAGACTCATGAATCCATACTGCGAAGGATCGGGATCTTCAATGTAGTTTAGCCATCTAACCTATTTGAACTCGAACCTGACTTCAATGGTGCTCTCGCGGTCCGCCGGTTCGTAGCGCCACTTCTTGACCGCTTGCACCAACGCGGCCAGTAATACAGGATTCCCGCCGAGTTCTTTAACGTCTACGACCTTGCCATCAGGTTTCACCCACACCATCACGCGGGCGATGCCGCGAATGCTCATCTTCCGTGCCAGTTCGGGATATTCCGGCGGCGGGCTCACCTTCACCTTGCGCGCGGGGCCGGTTTGTTCGTTCTGGCAGGGCGCCGGTATCGCCGTGAAACCCAGCAAGAGTGCTCCAATCCCCAGGATAAGCGCCACTTTTAACGGATGCAGCCTTCTTGTTGCAGAAGAGGTGTTCATCGGGTCTGTTTTCGGTCCGGGTCTATGATTTCTTTATCAGCTTGCGAGTGAAGAATACTATCACCTATAAGCAAGAGGGTAGGTGACGATAGAATATGCTCCTCGTGCACCTTCGGTGTCCATCCTAGGATGCATAGTTTACGTTTTCCGAAAACAGAACAACATCGCCATTAACGCGTTCTCACAAAAAGTGACAAGTACCGGTACCCACGTAACTTTCACTGGCATCATGAGCTAAAGATAATAACTACCGCTCGACTGTGTGAGAAGTCCCCATCCCCCAGATCAAAGTCCATACCAACCACCACGCAAGCTTGTATTGGTGTGAAGTGCTGACACACACGGCAACATAGGATTTTGAGAACAACCTAGCAAGTGAAAAGTGAAAGGGATGAAAGCAATGTCGCGAGATCAATTTTCACGGCCAAACGCCGTGCGCTGGGTAGCAGCACTTATCCTCCTTCTTTCCGTGGGCCAGTTCGTGTTCGCACAGTCGGATGCAGGTGCCGGTGCTCTGCGCGGAACAGTGAGCAATGCCGACGGTAAGCCTGCCGCCACGGCCATCGTCAGGGTCCGCAACGCAGAAACCGGTTACGTTCGTGAAATTCAAAGTGATGCTACCGGGCAGTTCATCGCACAGGCGCTGCCCGTGGGGCTGTACTTTGTTCAAGCCAGGCAGGGGGAGTTGAAGACAGCGGAAACTGCAGCTTTGGTCACCGTGGGCCGTACCAACACCACGGCTCTGGCCTTCAACGCCCCAGCCGACCAGCCGAGTGAGGGAAAACAGACCCAGACCCAAACTATGGTCATGAACACTGAGAGCCCGGTTGACACCCGCGAGGTTTCCAGCTCATCCAGTGTGTCTCTTCGCTCCATTGCGACGGCGCCCATTCGCGGGCGCTCTTTCCCGGACTTTGTCCAACTCACGGCAGACATCTTCCAGGAGTCGGACCGTAATGGCCTGGTCATTTCCGGTCAGCGGTCCATCAACTCCAACGTTTCCATCGATGGCGAGGACTTTAACGATCCACTGCAGGGAAACCAGCGTGGCGGCAACGACCCGGTGTTCTTCTTTCCTCTCGCGGCCGTGCGCGAATTCCAGGTCGTTCGCGCCGGCGCCGACGCGGAGGTTGGCCGCACCAATGCTGGATTCGTGAATGCGGTGA
Organism: Candidatus Angelobacter sp.; assembly: GCA_036380095.1. Classification (GTDB taxonomy): domain Bacteria; phylum Acidobacteriota; class Terriglobia; order Terriglobales; family Acidobacteriaceae; genus Angelobacter. Next base: position 7,439 of record DASVFK010000126.1, read on the forward strand.
CCAAATCCGGTACCAACAACTGGCACAGTGAAGCGTTCTATACGAACCGCAATGCGAACCTCACTTCGCCGGACGCTTTCGGCAACCCGGCAGTGAATGTCCAGCACCAATTTGGCGGCGCCCTGGGCGGGCCAATCAAAAAGGACCGCACATTTATCTTCGGTGCGGCTGAATGGAACGACCTGAACCTGCCTTTTGTCGTGAAGTTCCAACCACAGGCGGCGGGCGTGGTTCTGCCGGCGAGCCTGGCCGGTCTGGAAGGCGAGAAGGAAGGCACCAACGACACGCTCTCCGGGTTCGTCCGGCTGGACCACTCGTTGACTTCCAGGCACATGCTGAATCTGGACCTGAATTATGTGAGCCTGGATTCGAACAACTTTGCCTTATCGCCACGCACGAATGATATTGCCGAGTCCACAAACTTTGAGCGCAAGGGCTCGAGCGCGATGGTAAAAGGCAGCCTGGTTTCCGCGATCACTTCTTCTTTGCTGAATGAATTTCGCGGCCAGTTCGCCACGGACTACAGGTTCGAACAGCCGAACGCTAACACGTCCATGGTTGTCATTACCGGAGTGGGCACCATCGGCAGCGAAGTTACACACCCTCGCTTGTTCGACAACAAGCGCTATGAGCTCACGAACAATGTAAGCGTCACCAGGGGCCGTCACTCCATCCGCTTCGGCGTGGATGGCAACCTGACACCGGCGCGGCAGCAACGCGAGCAGCTCATGGCGGGCCGCTATGACTTCAAATCGCTGGCGGACTTCAATGCCGGCAAGATCTCCCGTTACCGTGGAGTCGTTCCCACTAATGGAGATCCCAACAGTCTCATCTACACCGGTACGCAGCAGGAATTGGGTGTCTTTGTGCAGGACAAGTTCACTTTGGCCAGAAACCTGGTGGTCAATGCCGGCTTCCGTTGGGACGCGCAGTGGAATCCGCAGCCACCAACTCCAAATCCTGCGATAGGGCAAACCGCGATGATCCCCAATGACCTGGCCATGTGGCAACCGCGTCTGGGCCTGGCCTGGGACCCCAAGGGCCGCGGCGCCATCGTGCTTCGCATGTCTGCCGGCCTTTACGACGCGCGCACGCCGGCCAACCTGTTCCAACGCATGTTTACTGACAACGGATTGGTAACCTCCGTGCTGGACAGCAAAGTCGACAAGAACATTCTCAACTTTGTCCAGTTTCCGAATACCTTGTCCGCGCTGCCGGCGGGCATCAATGCGGCGCCAACCAAGGTCGTCGGCTTCTCTCCAGACTTCAAGAACCCGCGGTCCTTCCAAGCCAGCGCCAGCCTGGAGACCGCACTGAACGATGCGTGGACAGTTTCCGGCGGTTATACGCGCAACTCCACCTGGAACCTGCAACGCCGGCTGGACCAAAACCTCTTCCCAGCCACGTTTGACGCCACCAGAATGCCAATCTTCCCGGTGACGCGGCCTAATCCGGCCATTGGTCCTTTGTCGATCAACGAGTCGGCGGCCCACTCCCGCTATGACGCGTTTGACTTCGCCGTCAACGGTCGCATCACCCGTCGCCTGCAATTCCAGGCTGGCTATACTCTCGCCTGGAACCGCGACAACGAGTCCGGCGAGCGCGTGTTCAACCGCGAAGACGCGTTGGATCCGCTTCTGCCCGAATTGGACGCCGCTTTTTCCAAGAATGACGTCCGCCACAACTTCCGCATCAGCGGCACTCTGGATCTTAAGCACGGTTTCAGCCTGAGCGCCATTGCGCTTACTCGCTCGGCCACTCCTTTCACTCCACTGATTGGGTTTGACACGCAGAATGACGGCAATGACGACAATGACCGCGCCATCATCAACGGTCTCGTCGCCGGCCGTAACAGCATGCGGGGGCAGCCCTTCTCGGATCTCGACTTGCGCATCCTCAAGTCGTTTCGCGTGAACGAAAAATCACGACTGGAGGCGTTCGGAGAGTTTTTCAACGTCACCCACAACACTAACAAGGGCTACGGTCCTGACTCGGTCAGCTTGTTTGGGACTCCGGCCGCTCCCAACCCTACAGCCGGGCAAGCTTTGTTTGCCCCGTTCACCACACGCTTTGGCGGGCCAAGGCAGGTGCAATTAGGAGCGCGGTTTGCGTTCTAAGCTTCCGTGCCAACATCAACCCGGAAGGCTGTTGACTCAGGTTTTCCGGCAGGTTCTGAAACCGCGAGCGGTGCCCTTGGTGCTGCGAACAAGGAGAATATTCTGTGAGTAAGAGAGTTGTTTCCCTTCAGGTATTGGTTTTACTGATCGTCAGTCTCGCCCTATGCACGTGTTCGGCCCTCGCACAGGCACCAGACGTGTGGAAGGCAGAAAGCGTGCCTGTTCAGTCCCACATCACCGGAGGCCCGTGGACCCTGCAGCAAACTGGATCCAGCAACGCTGCCCCCTCCGCAGGATACTGCGTCAACGGCGTCCCTCAGCCTAACCCCGGCACTGAACGGATGGCGCCCTATTACTTTCCGTTTGTCACCGGTTCCGGCCAAAACCTGCACGGAATTTTTGACTATCGTCCCCGCACCAGCAATGAAGCGGTTGTGGCGGCTTCTTCTTCTGACGGTGGCCTCACCTGGGAATTCGAACAGGAAGCCCTCGAGCTTAACAAGGGCGTTTGTCCAGCCAGCGACCTCGTTGATATAGGCAACGACAACGGCCTCGGCCATGGCTATAGCCTGACAGTGAACGGTGTTACGTTCCTCTACAATCTTGACCGCGCCCCTGCCAACGTTGACCGCCTCGGGATGGTCGTACATCAGTTGACGCCGCTGCCGGGAGCCCCTCTCAACCCCACTCCGGATACGTTGGACATTCCGCAACGCACCACGGGCCTGCTGAACCCCGATGGCATCATTGCCCAAATACCGGGCGTTACGCCCACGACCATCTATTATCTCCAGAAGATACTGAATGGAGACCGGACTGGTCCCACGGCTTTGCCCTTGGCGCAGCAGTGCGGCACGCCGGTCATCTTCAAAGAGCCGGCCGCCAGCCATGACATTGTGATTCCGCGCATGGCCTCCACCACTGACGGCATCAACTTTACTGACCTCGGGCCGGTGAACGGCTTGAACGATCCCACGGGCGTTGGCCCCACGGACATCCGCTATGTGGGCCCGCGCGGCACGGTCCTGCAATTGCCGGGCGAGAGATGGGGCTTGTTCTTTTCTGGCGGCAACTGCCTGGACGGCGACTCTGACGCGTTTCACTTCATTGGCTATGCCGAATCGACCGACTTGGTCAACTGGACGGTGATCAACGGTATTCAAAACCCGATTGCCTCGATCAAGCCGCTCACCGTGGTGTTCAATGGCGTTAGTGTCACGGTGCCTGCCAATACGCCCGTGGTGGGCAGCACACAGGGTTGGTTTGAAGGCCGCGTGTACAGCCCGTCATTTACCTGGAACGGCATCGGCAGGAAGGGAGGGATCCTGCATTTTGCCGGATACCACACGCCAAGGCCGAATGACGACCGCAGCGACTATCGCAACGTCGGCCGTGTTGGCCTGCAGGGCACGCGCCCGATCCTGGCCATCAGCAACGGCGACGACCAGGACCAGCACTAGGACGACGCTGCTTTTATCTCCGGCCTGTACGGCCGGCGATGTTTTCACAGCTAACGATCATCCATCTTGGGAGAGACGCTTTTCAAGCGCCTCTCCCATTTTCATTCTGGATGTGCGACCGGCGGCAGCGCAAACACCTGCTTTCATTACAAACGCAACTTACCCAACTGGTGAGAGACTCCCCGCCAAAAAACAAGCAGCTTCCTGAGAACGGGAACTTTTGCATATCCAACAGAAGCAAAACTATTTACAATTCCGGCAAACGCTCGTTTTGGGTATTGAATCCGTGTCCATTCAGGAAGTACATGTAACCGGCTATCGTTCTGTACGTGATCTGAAGCTGCGCTTGCGCCAGATCAACGTGCTCACCGGCCCCAACGC
>DASVFK010000127.1:0-2731 GCA_036380095.1 Candidatus Angelobacter sp.
AGGTACGCAACCCAACCTAGCGCGCCATAAAGCAGTGATGATCCCACGCCTTCCATGAGCGTGATATCCAATACATCGGCGGGACGGGCTGGCGGGTGCTGCTGTCCCACGTACTCGCAAAGTGAGACGAAAAAGATACCCAGGAATACCCAGATGGCCCCTTTGCGGTCCCCGCGCCTTCTGCGAAAATTGCGGTAAGCATAGACCGAGCCGATCACGATCAGCAAGGCGGGGGCGAACAATGTCAATATACCAATGAAGCCGCGCGAGAGAATCAAGTTGCTGCCCAACTCCGGCGAAGCCAACTGGGGAATGATTTCAAAAGCAACCATTCTGCCGTTCAATGATGCTGCGTGAACCTGGAAGGAAGTGCCTTCAACAGTCCCTTCCCACTCAGCCCGGCTGTCAAAAGGAACGGGCTGTGCGTAGGTGGCGGGAATTTCGTGAAACGCACTCATCTCCAGGCCAGCCTGAGCGAAGACTGGCGACCAATCCACTTGTTTGATCGGAAGCGTGGACTTCCTTGCTTGGGGCATAGGTATTGCACGAAAGCTCCAGAGTTGCCCCTTGGAAGTCAGCCAGACCCGCACTGAACCATCCTCCATAGGTGGTTGGTTGTAGGTCACCGTGGCCCCTGGTGCGACCGGCCGGAATGGACGGGCATTCGTGCGGTACCAGAAAAACCAAGGTCCCGGATACCGATTCAAAGCTTGCGCAAGATTGTGCGGCTCCTTCGCCACATAATAGGCCACCATGGGATACAAATAGCCGATTTCACTACCGGTGTCCTTGAATGGTCCTGTGTAACCGGCCTGGCGCATGATCGTCTTTGCGTCCTCTGTGAGCACCGCTTGTTCCTTGCCAACCGAAACCAGACCTTGCACGGTGGAACGATTGGCAATCACCGCCAAGCCCGCGAGCAAGGCCAAGGTCGCAGCGAGCGCTGCCCAGGCCTTGCCCACACTAAGAGCTGGTTCCTCCGCGGCAGCAACCATTTCCGGAGAGGGTGTTTCGCCGGCCGCGACGGTTTCCGCCAGTACGTCGCCGCCGGGCAGCGCAGCGGCAACTTTCAACGCCGATGAAGGCCGTTTGTTCGGGTCCTGCTCCAGACACTGAAGGATTGCGCGCTCAACTGTCCCATCAACGTCGCCTACCCGGGCGGACGGCGGCACAGGACCAAGATGTGAAAAGGTATGCTTCCATTCCTCCAGACCAGTGGTGTCAAACGCAGCCCTGCCCGTATAGAGTTCATAGAGCACCAGGCCGAGGGAATAAAGATCGCTTTTCACAGTCGCCGGTTCGCCGGCCAGTTGTTCCGGGGCCATGTAAGCTGGCGTGCCGGCCGTCTCGCGTAATTCACGCACATCGTCAAAGTTGACGGCCAGGCCGAAGTCGGTGATGCGGGCATGCCCCTGGCCATCAATCATGATGTTGGCGGGCTTCAGGTCACGATGCAGCACGCCTTTTGCATGCGCGGCCGCCAGACCGGCGCAAAGCTGGCGTGCGATCTGCAGCGCCTTGTCTTGGGGAAGGCGCCCAATGCGGCGAAGCAGTGACCGCAGGTCTTCGCCATCGATGTATTCCATGGCCAGGAAGTGCAGGCCGTTGGCTTCATCAATGTCATACACGCGGCAAACGCTGGGGTGAGAGATCTGGCGGGAATGACGCACCTCGGAGCGAAACAGTTCCAACCGCCTGGGATCCTGCGCGTAGCTCCGGGGCAGGAACTTGAGAGCTACTACTTGGCCGAGCGTGAGGTCGTCCGCTCGATAAACAGCTCCCATGCCGCCCCGGCCCAGCAATGTGACAATACGATACCGGTCAGCGAGAACACTGCCGGGGACAAACTCTTCTTCCGCCGCCCGGGCCGGCGCCGTAGCCGCGCCGAAGAGACCTTGATCGCGGACCGCGCCTGGCTGTCGCGCGATCTGCCGGGCCGCCACCTCAAATGCCGGGGCGTCCATGAAGTTTTCGGCAGCGCTGTAGCGTGCGAGGAGAGATTCCACTTCCTGGCGCAGATCGGTGTCTCCGGCGCAGGAGTCTTCCAGGAAAGCGACTCGCTGGTCAGCGGGAAGTTTCACAGCCGAATTGTAGAGCGCTTCAACCTTCTGCCAGCGTTCAGGTTTCATGCTTGTCCTCATGGCTCAGTTCACGCAAAAGCCAGACTTTGGCCAGTTTCCAGTCGCGCAGTACGGTTTCCTGTGAGACGCTCAGCGCTTCGGCAGTTTCCTCAACACTCAAACCGCCGAAGAATCTTAGTTCGACTACCCGGCACTTCCTCGGATCCATAGCTTCCAGCTTATGTAGTGCGTCATCGACCGCAATCATTTCATCGTTTGTCTCAGGCGACACAGTTAATGCCTCATCCAGAGACACGTGGACTGCGCCGCCGCCGTGCTTTTTATAAGCGCGGCCGCGCGCCCAATCGACAAGGATGCGGCGCATCAGCCGGGAGCAAAGAGCTAGAAAGTGAGCGCGGTTCTGCCAGTTGATTCGTCCCACATCCAACAACTCGATGTAAACCTCATGGATAAGCCCCGTGGTTTGCAGGGTGTGTGATTCCCGTTCTCTGGCCATGTAACGATGTGCTGCCCGATGGAGGTCGCGGTACACCACTGCTGTGAGCCGGTCCAGGGCTTCCTTGTCGCCGGCACTCCAGGCATGGAGTAATGCGGTTACATCCTGGTCTGATGGAGGTTCCATGTAAGTCTTTGGCAAGCTTGGGTTTAGT
>DASVFK010000128.1:0-6972 GCA_036380095.1 Candidatus Angelobacter sp.
GAAGATATTTGGCGGCTTTGTTGCCACTTTGCAAAAAGCGAATCATGTCAGGGAAAGCTCCAGAAAAATTGAGGACTGACTCATTATATAGAAATGCCCCCATTCTGCGCCTGCATGCGAGCGGCAACTCTTGAGGGGAATCGCTTAAAACAAACTGGGCCATGATTACGTGTTTCCGGCAAAGGGTTAGCGGGACAGTTCTTTAGACTGACTCTCTGCCGGGTTTGGAAAAGGAGCGCCGCTTTTGCAAGAATGGGTCTTGTGATTGAAGCGGACGCAACGCCGGCAGCTGGGATCCACCCGCAGACGCAGACGCGCTCACTGGCGACTGCGGCGGCAGTTTTTTGCCTTCTGCTGCTCGTATTCTGGGCAGTCGCGCGCTTTTTCCAGGTGAAATCGGTGGAAGAGTACCCGGTCTCCACCGTTCTGGGATTTGCCCTGTTGTTTGCGCCTTATTGGTTCTTTGGGTTCGGCGCCGCTGAGTTCGTTCGCCGCGCACTCAGGACATCCAGCGCAAGGATCGCGGCTTCCGCGGTACTGGCTTTGCCGTATTTCGTGATGGAGATTCCCCGGGGAGGCCTGCAATGGCCAATGGCGGCTGCCCTGGTGGGCATCCCCGTGCTGGTGGCCGCCGCGCTGGAGGCGTGGCCTGCGCCGGGCAATTGGGCCGACCTCTGCGTGCTGGCCTCAGTGGGGCTGCTGATCGATCTGGGTTTGCTCAACACGGCGTGGCCATTTCGCACAGCGGGCCTTCCGGTGTGGCCGGCGGGCCTGGGCGGCTTCCCCAAGATGATGATGGCCAACGTGGCCCTGTACGGCTACCTGGTGATCAAGCCGATCGAGGGCATCGGCTACGATCTCCGTCCCAGGACCGCCGATTTCAAGTTCGGCCTTCGCGAGTTTCTTTTCTATGCACCCATCGTGATTTCCCTGGGGTTCCTGCTTGGGTTTCTCCATTGGCATGGGGTGATGCCTCGGTCCTGGGCGGCGCCGGCCGCGTGGATTTTCACCTTCTTTTTTGTGGCGCTGCCGGAAGAGCTGTTCTTCCGCGGGCTGACGCAAAACCTGCTTGAACGCCACCTGGGAAAAATACGGGCGCTGCTGCTGGCTTCAGTGTTGTTCGGGCTCTCTCACTTCAACAAGGGAGCGGACTTCAACTGGAAATATGTACTCCTGGCTACGATTGCCGGTATCTTCTACGGACGAGCGTGGCGCGCGCAGCGCCGGCTCTGCGCCTCATCCATCACGCATGCCAGCGTGGATACCGTGTGGTCACTCTGGTTTCGCTGACCTTAACTATTCTTTACTCCACCTCAACAGTTTTTGTGTCGTTTGTCCCCAACTTCCGGGTTATTGATTACAGCACTGGGTATTACCCCCTGCGGATGAGATCAAGAGACGCTACACATGACTGGCCAGGAACAAAATCCGATATTCGAACAGTGGCTGATGGCTTACGGGAACCACCTGGAAAGAGTGGCCCAAGGAACTCGGGAGATTGACCTTGACGACGACAGGCATCCCCCAACCACAAGTTCCACGCCTAAGGACAGGTGAAGGAGAGGTTGACAGGCCTTGCCCTTCCGCCCGCGGGAGACGGAAAATGATTGTGGAACATTCCTGCTTTTTGCGGGTTTGAATTTCCTGGTCCCGCAACACAAGTGCGGGCAGTTTCCATACAACTATGTTTTCGCGGTGAACCATCTCTCGAGAATTGAAGGTGAGCACATGCCGGCAAGCAGGCGTTTTCTCTTTCCAGGTTTCGCGGCACTTATTCTGGTTTTGGCCGGGTGCGGAGGGTCCAGCAATCCGACTCCCCAGGGCGGATTCACCAACGCCAGTATCACCGGCGCATATGCGTTTTCCTTTGCCGGCGGCGACTCGCTGGGCTTCTTTGCCGTGGCGGGCAGCCTGCAAGCCGACGGCGCGGGCCACATCACCGGCACCATGGACGTGAACCGCCTGGGCACCAACGGACTGGCCCAGCCGCTCACCAACCTGGCGATCACGGGGACTTATTCCGTACGGCCGGATGGACGCGGCGTGGCCACGCTGACCAATGCATCGGCAAATTTCGGGCTGACGTTTGTCATCATCTCCGCCCAGCGCGTGGCGTTGACCGTGTTTCAGGGCAGCGCCGTGGGCAGCGGCACCATGGATTCACAGACTTCGAGCGCGTTTTCCACCACGGCGCTTGCCGGCACCTTTGCGTTCGCTGTTTTCGGCGTGGACTCAGTCGGCAATCCGCAAGCCACCACGGGCTCCGTTACCGCGAACGCCGCAGGTACGGTCACGTCGGGCATTGAGGACTCCTCTGACGCCGGCCTGGTCCAGCAGAGCGTAGCAATCACCGGCGGCACGATTGGCGCAGTGGCCGCCAACGGACGGACGACTATCGCCGTCTCTACCGCCGCTGGAACTTCCAACTTCGCCGCCTATGTGGTGGATGCCAACCGCCTCAAGCTGGTGCAGATCGATGCCGGCGGGACGCAGTTGGCAGGAGACGCTACCCGCCAGCCGGCCTCGCTTAGCAACGCCACGCTCACAGGTCCATTTGCCTTTACCGTGTCAGGCACCGACATCACGTTTGGTCCGTTTGCTTCCGGCGGAGTGCTCACCTCCAACGGCGCCGGGGCCATCACCAGCGGGACACAAGACATCAACGACGCCGGCGGAATTGCCACCAACGTGACCATCCTGAACACCAGCACTTACTCCGTGGCCGGCCCGCGCGGAACGTTGACTCTCCAGACCTCGCAAGGCACGTTTACGTTCGCGATTTATCCCACGACGAACGGAGTCCTGACGCTGGAACTTGATCCCGGGCTGGTAGTAAGCGGAACCGCTTTCCAGCAGACCGGCGCCTTTTCCAACGCGACCATCTCGGGCAACTATGGCCTGAGCTTTACCGCCGCCAGTAACGTTGAAGTGGATGCCACAGCTTCACTCAAGTCAGACGGCGCTGGACACTTGACCGGGATCGTGGATATCAACAACGGCGGCACTCTCTCCTCCGGGACCACGCTCACCGGCAACTACTCGGTGGGCGCTGATGGCAGAGGGCCTTTCAGCGTTTCCACCGGACTGGGACCGCAGAACATGGCCGTCTACAGCGTGAACGGCAACCGCGCTCTGTTCATTGAAGTGGACGGAAATGCGGTGGCGGCGGGCGAGATCAACCATCAGTAGGTTCTGACTGGGGCAGCGATGGAGCATCCGCTGTCCCAGGCACCGCTTTCAAGCCGCTGCAGCCTGGTATCCACCACAAGGCGAACACGCGCTTCAGCAAAGCCGCCAGCATCATGCTTGTAAATCTTTGATTCAAAACATCTTACAAAAACCTCTTGCCGCGTGAAATTTCTCTGTTCCGCACCCCCTCGCAGCCGTGTCTCAGATCATGTCGAAACCAAAAAAGGAAGCAGCACATGAACCCGATGCCTACATCCCCCGACCAGCTGATTCAGGAATTGCGGCAGTACGAACTTGAACTGCAGGCCTGGCTGCAAAGTTCAGCCGTGAACGCGCTGTGGTTCCTTGTGGACCCCGTGGACGCGCTCCGTACGGCCAACGTGGGGCTGAGTGAGGAGTCATTGCAGGAGTTGCAAAAAACCTTGGAGAGCCTGGAAGCCAAACTCAATCATTTGGCCCTTCAGCCTCCGGCCACACACACGTTGGGAACACACAAAATGCAGAACAGGATCACGGCTTCATAAGCTTTCATCCAATGCTCGTCCGTCGAAGAAAAAGGCCCGGAAAACCCGCCGGGCCTTTTCTTTTTCCATGAAGGAACCGATTCAGTCGCCCGTTGAAGCCGTCTTCACTCCCGGTTCTTTCTTGCTCTTGAGTTCATCTTTCAACACCTCAACGGCCTTCTCCAACTGCGCGTCGCGGCCGGCGAGGAAGTCCTGCGGCGTGTTGTCCACGTCCACATCCGGAGGCACGCCGTAGTTTTCCAGGTTGTAGCCTTTCACGTTCCACAAACCGGTCGCGGGCGTGCGGATGGAGGAGCCATCGAGCAACCGATATGCGCCGGTGCCGATCACCGCGCCGTACGTGGTCTTGCCCACCACCTTGCCCAGACCCAAGGTGCGGAAGCCGTCGGGGAAGACTTCAGCGTCGCTGGTGGAGCGTTCGTTTTCCATCACCACCATGGGACCGAAGAACGCCTGCTGCGGCCGCGTGATCTGCACCGAATCACGTGCCTTGGTGTACTGGTACTGGCGCTGGCCCAGGATCTGCAACAGCTCCTGGTCAATGCCGCCGCCGGGATTGAAGCGCTGGTCGATGACGAGCGCGCGCTTGTCGTGGTTTTCCACCAGGTCGCGCTCAAAGCGCCGCAGTGACGCCGCATCCATGGAGCGTATGTGCAGGTAGCCGATCTCGCCGTTGGAGAGTTTGGCCACCATCTGCCGGCGCTGCTCCACCCAGCGTTCATACTGCAGCGTGGTGTAAGCGCCCTGGTTGATCGGCTGCACTTTGGCGAGGCGCGCTCCGTTCATTTCCGGTTTGGAATTTACGGTGAAGTTGATTTTTTCTCCGCGGACGGCGGTCAGGTACTTCCAATAGTTGTCGCCGGACTTGAGTTCGTGGCCGTCAATGGCCAGCACGTAGTCGCCCGTGTTGATGCTCACGTAGTCCTTGTCTGCCGGGCCGTCCTTGTAGACGTACGAAACCTTGTAGTAGCCCGAGCTGTCCGGCTCGAGATCAAAGCCGGGGAAGCGGGTCTGCACCATGTGGTCGCGTTCTTCCGCCGAAGGAGGCGCGCTGATGCCGGTGTGCGACGCGTTGAGCTCGCCGATCATCTGGCTGACCACGTTGTGCATCTCTTCCTGGTCGGCGACGTACTCCATCACTGGCTCGTACAGGTCTTTCACTTTGGCCCAATCCACGCCGTGCATGTCAGCGTCATAGAAGCGATGCTTCATCACGCGCCAACTCTCGTTAAAGACCTGCTTCCACTCTTGGTGATGGTCCACTTCCACGCGCACGGTGAAGGTGACCCGGCGTTCTGTGGCGCGACCACCTCCCGCAGGCGCTGCCGGCGCGCCTCTGCCTGCTGCGCCGCCTCCCGCCGATGCGGGCAATTCAACCGAGTACAAGCCTTCACCTTCCATGAAGTAGATGTGGCGTCCGTCTTTGGCGAACTTGAGCGTGTTGATCTGGCGCCCGCCAAAGCCGCCTCCGCCTTCTTCGTTATCGCCGCCGCGCGAAGACGTTGCTACCGTGGTCACCTGCGTTCCATCTTCCGGAATGGTATAGAGCGTGGAGACGGGCCGGCCGTCCTGGTCGGCGATGGCCACAAAGGCATAGAGCTTGCTGTCCGGCGAGACCGCGACGGCAGTCACGTTATCGCTGAGGTGTGTGACCTGGTGGGAGCGGCGGGTGATGCCGTCAAAATCAATTTTCACTTCCGGCTTCGGGGCTTCTCCGCGCGCCTGTGCCAGGCGTTGACGGTCGAGCCGCTCCGCAGCCTGTGCCTGTTCTTCATCGTCCACGCCGCGGTCGATCGGGTTCTTGTCTTCTTTGGTCAGCGACACGTTGTACAACTGCACAAAGGTGCGGCGCTGCGTGGCGCTTCCTGCCTGCGCCAGTCCGGCCAGGAACAGGAGGCGCTTGCCGTCGGGCGTCCACACCGGAGAGGTCTCGCTGAACAGCAGGTCATCGTTGCCCACGTGTTTTTCCGCGCCGCCGGTGGAAGGAACCACAAAAACATGCGGGCGCAGATCGTGACCCAGCTTGGAGTACGCCACCCACTTTCCGTCCGGCGAGAAGCGCGCTCCCTGGATGTTGCTGGCCTTCCCGCCGGCGATCACCGCGGCCTTGCCTGCCTCGAGGTCATAGCGATAGAGGTTGTGGTCGGAACCGGAGTAGATCAGCGACTTGGAATCCGGCGACCACTGAATGTTGGACTTCTCGCCATCGCCCTCGGAAAGCTTCTTCAGGCCGGTGCCGTCTTCGCGCGCCATCCAGACTTCTTCGCGGCCGCTCTTGTCAGAGATAAAGGCGATCCACTTGGCATCATGCGACCACGCCGGCCCGCCTTCACGCGAAAAAGACTGCGTTACTCGCTGGACGTCGCCGCGCTCGGTGGCCACGGTGAAGATCTCGCCGTGCACGCTCACGGCCGCGCGCCGCGAGCTGGGTGAAAGATCGTAGCCTTCGGTGTCATTACGCACGGTGATGGTCTCAATCGCGTTTTCTTTTTCGTCGGAAGCGATGTTGACCTTGATCTGCGATGACTTGCCGGTCTTGGTATCCAGCTTCCACAGGCCGAAGTCCTGCTCGTAGACGATGGTCTTTCCGTCGCCGGAGATGGAAGGAAAGAACAGCCGGCCGCTCGAATGGTGCGTGACCTGCACGGCATGTCCGCCGCCTACCGGGATCTTCCAGATGTTGTTCGTGCTCTTAAGCACTTCGCGGCTGCCCGGCTTGATGTGGCTCTCGCCTTCCAGGCGATCGGAGACGAAATAGATGAAACCGTCAGAGGCGTACATCGGCCAGAAGTAGTTGCCTTTGTAGTCGCCATCGGCAAGATGGGTGAAGTTTTTGGCTTTCACGTCCATCACCCAGAGATCGGCGGCGTAGCTTCCGCGATAGTGCTGCCGCCACCAGACCATGGGGTGACGATTGAAGGCCAGCTTGGCGCCATCCTGCGAATAGCTGCCCGAGTAGCCCCAATCGGTGGAGACCGCGCGCTCAAGGCCGCCTTCCATCGAAACCTCATACAGGTTAGGAATGCCGGGATACATCAGCCCGCGCGACGATTGAAAGAGCACGCGCTTGCTGTCCGCCGACCAGCCGACGACAAGGTCCGCTGCGGAGTGAAACGTAAGCTGCGTGGGCAATCCGCCTTCGGAGGGCATCACGAACACGTCGTAATTGCCGTAGCGGTTTGAGGAAAATGCGATCCACTTCCCGTCGGGTGAAAAGCGCGGATAGATGTCCCGCGCCTTATGCACGGTGAGCCGCTGC
>DASVFK010000129.1:0-19626 GCA_036380095.1 Candidatus Angelobacter sp.
AATGGACTGGACCGGTTACGTCTATACGGACCGGCCGGTGTATCGTCCCGGCCATACGGTCCATTTCAAAGTGATCCTGCGCAAACGCAGCGGCGAACGCTATAGCGTGCCCGCGGGCCAGCAGGTCCAGGTCACGGTGGAAGATACGGCGGGCAAGCAGGTCTTTCAGACCAGCGCTAACGTTTCCGCCTTCGGCAGCATCCACGCCGACCTTACCCTGGCCCAGGACGCGGCGCTGGGTTATTACTCCATCCAGGTAAAGTCAGCAGGAGCCGGCTACAGCATGAACGGCGGCTTCAACGTGGAAGAGTACAAAAAGCCGGAATATGAAGTTCGCGTCACGCCGGAGAAGGCACGGATCCTGCAGGGCGAAACTGCCAGCGCCACCATCGAGGCCAAGTACTTCTTCGGCGAGCCGGTGGCAGGCGCGGAGGTCCACTATGTTGTCCACCGCTCGCGCTATTGGTCGCCGCTGTTCGAGTATGGAGGCGATGAGTTTGACGACTACGACGGCTATGAAGACGAAGGCGACTACGGCCGCTCCAGCGACCAGCCGGAATACGATTACGGCGGCCGGCAGCTCTCCGAGCAAACAGGAAAGCTGGACGCCAACGGCCGCCTGAAAATCACCATCCCCACCACGGTTGATGACCACAAGGGCGACTACCGCTATCGCATTGAAGCCCGCGTGACTGACGAAAGCCGCAGGGAGATCGCCGGCTATAACTCGGTAATCGCCACTTACGGCAGCTTCCATATCGGCGCCCAGGCGGACAAATACATGTACCAGCCGGGCGAAACCATCCGCCTGACGACGCAGGCCAAGGACTATGACGGCAAGCCGGTGCAGACTGCATTCCATGCTGAGGTGATCAAGCGCGAGTACTACCCGCGCCGCGAAGACAAGGTGATTGAGACCAAGGACGGCGCCACGGACACCAATGGCCAGGCCTTGCTGCAGTTTGCGGCCAGAGAGCCGGGATCCAACACGGTTCGGATTACCGCCAAAACGCCCGAAGGCCGGGAGGTCCAAGCAGAAACGTGGCTGTGGATTCCCGGGCAGAGCTATCGAGAGTGGAACCAGACCAGCCGGGTGCAGATCATCGCCGACAAGAAATCCTACAAGCCGGGCGAGACGGCGCACCTGATGATCATGACCAATGTGCCGGATGCGCATCTGCTGGTGACCACCGAGGCCCGCACCATCCAGAGCAGGCAAGTATTGAAGGCCAGCGGACCTTCAGCCGCGGTTGACATTCCCATCAAGAACGACAATCAGCCAAATTTCTACGTGAGCGTGGCTTTTGTCCGCGACAATACACTGTACACGGGAAGCAAGAGCCTGAGCGTTCCCGCGGAGCAGGCCAAGCTCAACATTACGATTGAGCCTTCACAACCGCAGTTCCGGCCCGGCGACGCGGCCCGCTACACCATCACCGCGCGCGACTTCGCCGGCAAGCCCGTGGCGGGCGAGTTCAGCCTGGGCGTGGTGGATGAGGCCATTTACGCTGTCCATCCCGACTCAGTGCAGGACATCAAGGAATTCTTTTATGGCCGGGTGGAGAACCGGGTTTCACTGCAGTCGTCGCTGAATTTCTATTTCACCGGCTCGGCTGGGACCAAGCCGATCATCCTGGCCTTCGACGGAAAAAAGAAAGGCCCGCGCCTGGCGCAGCTCAAGCCCGAACCGCTGGTGCAGCCCAAGGTACGCAAGCTCTTTCCAGACACGGCGCTGTGGCTGGCCGAAGTGCGCACAGACCAGAACGGGCGCGCGCAGGCGCAACTCAACTTCCCCGATTCGCTCACTACGTGGCGGGCCACGGTGCGCGGCGCAACCATGGACACCAGGGTGGGCAGCGCCACCAACAAGGTGATCGTGCGCAAGAACCTGATGGTGCGGCTGGCTGTGCCTCGCTTCTTCCGCCAGGGAGACGATGTAACGCTTTCCACCATCGTTCACAACTACTTGGCCGGCGAGAAGACCGCTCAGGTCTCGCTCGAAGCCAAGGGGCTGGACTTGCAGGAAAGCGGTCCGCAGCGGGCGACCGTGGCGAGCAAGGCGGACCAACGCACGGACTGGCACGCGCACGCGCAGAACGTGCATGAAGCAGGGCTGCTGGCCAAGGCGCTGACCAATGAAGAATCAGACGCGCTGGAGATCACGCTGCCGGTGATTCCCTTCGGCGTGAAACTCTCTGACGCCAAATCAGGGGCAGTGACCGGCGAATCCGGCCAGGACAAGGCCACGGTCACGCTGCCGGGCGATCCGGCCACGGCGGCACCCTCACTCAACGTGAGCGTGAGCCCATCGATCGCGGGAAGCATCTTCGGTGCGCTCGACTTCCTTACTTCCTATCCCTATGGCTGCACCGAGCAGACGATGTCCGGATTCCTGCCGGACATCGTTGTGGCCAAGGCGATGAAAGACCTGAAGCTCGAGAGCACCATCAACACACCTGAGCTCGAGAAGAAGATCCACGCCGGGCTGGAGCGCCTCTATGACTTCCAGCACGAAGACGGCGGCTGGGGCTGGTGGAAAGAAGATGAAAGCATGGTGTTCATGACCGCCTACGTGGTCAGCGGACTGGCCCAGGCGCGCGATGCAGGTTACGCCGTAGATGAAGACAAGCTGAAGAAAGCGCAGAGCTGGCTGCAAGGCCAACTCCAGCAGCATGAGCGCATGCGCGCCGACCTGCGCGCCTATGTGGTCTATGCGCTGGCCCTGGCCAAAACGGCTGACGCCAAGATGCTGAATGATGCTTATGGCGCTCGCAGTGACATGTCGTCACAGGGGCTCTCCATGCTGGGTTTGGCCTTGCACGCGGCGCAAGATAGCCGCGCGCAGGAGATCGCCGCCATGGTGGAAAAACAAGCGGTGGTGCTGGACACGGAAGCCTACTGGCCTTCAAAGTACGACTACTTCCTGGAGTTCTACGTTGACGATTCGGTGGAAAGCACTGCTTACGCCCTGCGCCTGTTGAGCCTGGCCAGGCCGGAAAGTCCGCTGCTGCCCAAGGCGGCGTTCTGGCTGGTGAACCATCGCGACGGCGGCTACTACTGGATGAGCACCAAGCAGACGGCCATGGCGGTGTTCGGACTGCTGGAGTACGTGAAGATCAGCCACGAGTTTGAGGCCGACTTTACTGCCAGCGTGTTCGTGAATGACAAGCTGGTGTTGACGCGCCGCTTTACCCGTGCGGACACCATGAAGAGCGAGCTGCCGCACGTGGTCCTACCGGCAGACCAGTTGCGCACCGGTGAGAACACGGTGCGCATCCAGAAAGCCGGCACGGGACGCCTCTACTGGTCAGCCCGTGGCGAGTACTACAGCACGGAAAAGAGGTTCTTCCAGAACAACAAGATCTCGCTCAGCATCGCCCGCGATTATTACCGTCTGAAGCCGGCACAGGTGGGGGACACGATAGTCTACGACCTGGAGCCGCTCAGCGGTGAAGTCCACTCGGGAGACGTGATCGCCGTGCGCCTGAGCGTAAGCGGCAGCGAGTGGCGTTACCTGCTGGTGGAAGACCCCATCCCGGCAGGAGCCGAGTTGATTCAGCGTAATGACCTGTACCAGCTCAGGCAGCGCACAGACTGGTGGGGCTACTGGTATACCCGGCGTGAATTCCACGACGACCACGCCGCCTTCTTCCAGACTTATTTCAACGGACGCAAGGACTACGTTTACCTGCTCAAGATGGTGAACCCGGGCAAGTTCCGCATCAGCCCGGCATCCGTGCAGCCGATGTATCAACCGTCAGTCATCTCTACTACTGACGCCGCGTTCATGGAGGTGAAGTAATGAGGCCGCTGCGGGAAGCATTGGCTCTGGTACTGCGCACGCCGCGTCTGTGGGGCGTGCAATTCCTGGGAAATGCCCTGATCTTTGCCGCTTTCACCGGCTGGCTGCACCTGACGGAAGCCCATTGGTGGGACGTTTTGCTCAACGTGATCGTGATCGCGCTGGTGTTGGTCGCCGCCGTGGTCCTGCACGGAGGCACGCTCAACTACCTGCACAGCGCCCAGACGGACCGTACTTCTCCGCTCACGCCTGAGTTCAAGAAAGCCCTCAAGAACTTTTTTGCCATTGCGGTGTGGGCGGCCGTGTTTTTCTTCTTGTGGTTCCTGGCCGGGTGGTTGAGTGACTATCGCTACTCCTTCCCCGGGTATCTGCGCGCGTCGCAGCCCAGTTGGCTGCGCAAACACACCACGGACACCGGATTCACGGACACTTACACGTTCCTGGTGAACGTGCTGTGCTGGGTCGTGCTGCCGGGATTGTTGCTGCCGCTGGCCGCGCTGGCGGCCGACCGCGGCTTCCGCGGGCTGGTTCAGTTTCGTGAATGGAGCAGCACGCTCAAACGCGTGAGTTATTGGATCGTTTTGGTGCTTGCGGTGGTTCTTGGCGTGGTCTCGGTTGGCGCCTTGATGGATTGGAAGTTGAATCCAGAAACAGCGACCCTGCGCGGCGAAGAAGCCAGCCTGTTCGTCCGCATGCTGGCCTCGTATCTGCTTGCCCTGTTTTCCTGGCTGTGGGTGTGCTCAATGCTGGGGCGGTTGCGCAGTGCTGGGGAGCCCGCCGCTTAGCCACGCCAGCACGGTTTCGCGGCCATTGCCGGCGATGAGCCGGGCGACGCGGGTGCGGGCTGCGGCGTAGCATCGCTCAAGAGATTCGCGGCTTGCAGGATGCTCCAAGCCCGCTTCCATCTGACGCACGCCCATCTCCACCGGCTCCTGTGGCCGGTCCGGCTCCGCCAGAAAAAGCGTAAGCCCTTCACGAAACCACAGCGGCGTTTCCGGCCGCGCACGTGCCTCCACCAGCAGATGGACGAACTCGTGACGCAAAGCGGACTCCAACACAGACTTGCCGCGCAACACAGAAAGCGGCTGCAGGCTGATGGTTTGACCGCGCGTGTATGCGGCAATCCAGCCCGGCTGGCCGGTGGAGTTGCGGTAGGAATCAAGCGTGGGAAAGACGCGGAGCTGGGGCGTGAAATCGAGCTGCCAGCCCAGATCGGATTGAGCGGAAGCAAGGAGTGCTTCCGCCTGCGTGAGGATCGCTGCATCCTGCTCCGGCTGGGTGGTCAGCAGTTGAAGATGATCGCTCTTGCGCTCCTGCCAGTTGAGCCCTTGCGCGGTTTTGCCCAATGACGTGCCGGGATAGTAGAAGTCGAGAATCTGGCGATAGGTCTTGCCTTCGCGGGCCATCTGCTCCGCTCCGGTCTGGCAGAGGCCAACGCCGTGTCCGGCGCCGCGTCCGCGGAAGACGATTTGATCGCCGGCGCTTTCCAGATCGTAAAAGTCGCTGCGCACCTGGTTCCAGCCAAACGTCCGGCCCAAGGCAAAGCGCAAGGAAGAAGCGGAAATCGCGATCTGAGAGTGGTCCGAACCAACGAAGGCGAGCTTGAGCACGCGTCCGCTCGGGCTTCGGCGAATGATTTCCAGCCGCGACCAGTGTGAGGGGAGGGTGAATTCCTGGCGGCGCAAGGCCTGCTCCAGTTGGTCGCGTGAAAATTCGGCGCGCCAGACCAGCGGCGTGGCCCGCTGGCAGAAGGGATCGGCATGGCCCTTCAAGTAGGGGGCTTGCAGTTCGGGCCAGACTTCTTGCCCTGCAGCCAGTGTCCCGCCGCAATTCTGGTGATAGTAAGTTGCCGCCGGCGCAGCGTTGTACCACAGCAGCTCATGGCGTGTGGCCTCTGCGGCAGCGCGAATACGTACGTCAGTCGCGGTGAGCATCAAGGCCTGGCAATGCGTGCTGTCGCACAAGTCAAACCCCTCGCTCTGGTGACGCGCGCGAAAGTAGACGGCATAGGTGCGCACCGCAACCGCCATGGCTTTCAGGCTCTCCGGCTCATGGAAAGTGGCGCTTTCGCCTTGGAGCGCAGCGGCTACGTAGTCTTCCAGCGGGACGTGAGCCAGCACGATGATGGATTCAGGCTGGTCGTTCGCTGCTTTGAGTTCGAGTGGAGCGGCCAGCGCAGCCTTGAGGCCTTGCTCGGGCTCAATGCGATAGTCGCCTTCGACGAAAAGGCGCGTTGCGGTGGGGCCGTGCTCAATCTGGAGTTGATGGCCGGCGAGCAGCACGGAGAGTTCCTTAGTTGCCGTGGCGGGGCATTGAGCACAGGTGCGGTATTTGAGATCTGCGGTGCGCGCGGTGATCTTGAGACGATGTTCGGCGTGCAGGCTGTAGAGGCGGACGGTGACGGTGGATTGGGCAAAGGCGGGAGCGGCGACGAAGAAAAGAAGCAGTAAGAGGCAAGAACAAAGTTTTTGGAATGCCGTCTCTCCTCTACCCTGGCTCGCGACGCACGATTCGGGTACACCGGGCGAGGTTCTTCGTTGAAACTCCCTGATGCAGCATTGCAGAGGACAATTGCTTGGGATCCTTCGACTCTTCCTCGGTCGTCTCTCTCCCTCGAAGTCGCTCAAGATGACGGAGGTCAGAATCGTCATTTGTGCGCTCCATCAGCCTTTTTTCCATAGGCTCTAAAGATAGGCGCAGCGATTGCCGCAGCATCTCCCCCTTGTCCGTGCTCGAGATAGATGATCAAGACCACCTCTGGTTTTTCAGCAGGCGCATAGCCGACAAAGAACGCGTGCGTGTACGCTGCGCCCGGCGTTGCCGCTGTTCCGGTCTTACCCGCGGCGGTGATGCCGGTTGGCTGTGCGGCATGCGCCATACCGTATTGCACGGAATGTTCCAAACCGTCAAATATGGGAGTGAGAGTTCCTGTGTGATTCTGCAATTTCTGCAGAGCCAGCTTGCGGTAACCCTGCAGCAACTCCAGAGGCGTAATTTGAATCCCCCAGTCGCCTAGCGCCTGCAACTGAAGCTGGCCGTTGTTGGCGGCGGCTTGAATCCGGCCGCTGACTTCCCCCGCAGCGAGCCCGGTGAGCGAGGTGAATCCTGCGCGCCGGTACAGCTCCACAAGTTCCTGCGGACTCAGCCGGGTTGCGACCGAGGAGAAATACGAGTTGCACGAGTATGCAATGGCGTCCGCGGCATCGAGGTCCGTGATCGCGGAGGAGTGTGAGCAGTCCATGCGGCGCCCAGAGATGACAAGAGGACGGCGGCAGACCAGGCGCTCTTGCGGACGAACGCGCCCATCTCGCAACAACTCAGCCAGCACAAAGGGCTTCAACGTTGATCCGGGGGCAGCCAGGTGCTGGGCAGCGACCTTCAAGTTCCAGTCGGCCAGCACCTTCCCGGATGCGACATCGAGCACGACCGCGACGCCGGGCTTGTCCTTCATGAGCCCGGCCAGCAGAGATTGCAACTCGGAAGCAGCCGGCTTCTGCTGAGCAGCAAGACCTGCGCTCAGGCTGAGCGAAAGACAGAGTAAGTGGAGGAATCGGCGCAAACTGGGAGAATCTTATCGCAAAAGAAGAGTGCAAGGGCCGCGGTCGGGTTCATATTAAAGCTGTTTTTGCCATTGCCAATCAGTGGTAATGTTCTCTTGCAAGTTTAGGAGAGGGTCATGCGCCGCTACGTCTGCCTGCTCGTGTTTGTGCTGTCGGCCCTTAACGTTTTTGCCGCTTTTGCCCAGGCGCAAGCCGGCGGCGTTCAAACGGTGGGCGACGTCTCTTTTGCCGTTCCCGACGGCTGGGCTTATACACAAGGCCCGGACTTCGGCGCCATGGTCCACAAGGAAGGCACAAGGTTCTGGCTGGCAAGCGTATATACGTCCATGCCCAGCAGCGGGAATCCTGACGAGGATTTCAGGGCGGCCTGGCGGCGGGTTGTCCTTGCCATAGCCGGCTTCAAAGGCGTGCCGGGCTATAGCCCGTACAGCGTTTCCAAGCCCATGGGATACCCGGGCAAATACTACGATGATTCCAACGTCAGTGCCACCGCCTACGCCCGGCTTTACGCATTGCAAACAGGAAAGAGCTGCGTGCCGGTGGTGTTCATCAGCGGGAACCGCCAAATGCTCGATGGCATGGGCCACATGGAGATGGCCATCATTGCCAGCGTTCGCGCGGCGCCGGCCAAGGCAACTCCCATTCAGTTGAGCGCCAAAGTAGCGGACTTGACCGGGGAATGGCATGAAGGCCTGGCCTTCAGCAAGGATTACTACAGCCGTTCGACCGGCGCATACGTTACCAGTACGCAGACGTTTTATAGCGCTGTGTGGAACGTGGGAGCCAACGGCAGTTACGACTACAAGATGGGCGGGATGATGAACAGCCAGCCGGTCAACGATAACGATCAGGGTCTGGTCGAGTTGGCCGACGGGTTTGTGATGCTGAAAGGTCAAAAACACCAGAACCGTTATCGCTTTGTCTATCTCCTTGAGGCGCTGGATGGCTCCACCGTGCTTGCACTCTTTCCTGACGTAGAGATGTCGCGGATTGATTCGAATCGTGACATTAAGTTCTGGACGCGCTCGGCCAAGAAGTAAGTAAGGAGTTCCTATGCGAAACACCGCTTGCGTGCTTCTTGTTGGCTTCCTGGCCCTGACCGCCTGTGTCCAAGCTCAGAATGGCAGCGTGCAGACCCTGGGCGAGTTGTCCTTCGCCGTCCCCGAAGGCTGGACCTACTCGAGCTCCGCCGACGGCGCCCTGCTGGCACACAAGGAGGGAGCCAGTTACTGGATGATCGCCGTGTTTTTGCCCATGCCTGCCAGCGGAAATCCTACGGCGGACTTCAAAGCCGCATGGCGGCGCGTGGTCCTGAAAAACCCAGGGTTTCAGGATTATCCCTATTCCTTGCCCTATGACATTACACAGACCGTGGGCTACTCGGGGAAGTTCGACGGAACTTCCAGCGCGGACAATAAAGCCACGGTCACTCTCTATACGCTGGAAACGGGAAAGAGCGCGGTACCGGTGGAATGCTTCAGCGCCAACGGCCCCATGCTGGAAGGCATGAACCACATGATCCGGGCGGTGCTCGGCAGCGTGCGCGTGGCGCCGCTCAAGGCGGTGCCGATCCAGCAGACCTTCAAAGTCTCAGACTTGGCGGGGAGCTGGGCCACGGGCAACGCCAGCAGCCTGCATTTCTACAACAGCTCCGGCCAGTACACCGGCAGCTCGCTCACCGCCGGCAGCGCCAAGTTCAACATCGTGCCCGACGGACACTATACGTACCGCTATAGCGGCCTGGCGAACAACCAGGGCGTCAGCGACGCAGACACCGGCGTGGTGGAGCTGGGTGATGGATTCATCACCTTCAAAGGACAAAAGCACGTCTATCGCTACCGCTTGGTGACCCTGCAGCAGGCGATTGATGGTTCCACCGTGCTCACGCTGTTTCCGCCCGTGGAGATGTCCAAGATCGACTCAAAACGCGACAGTGAATATTGGATCCGTGCCAAGAAATAAGCCGCGCTGGCCGCTAGGGTGAGGAGGGATTGTCGCGCATCACTCAGCTTGCGTCGCGTCGAGTTGATAGTGGCGCACAAACATGTACGCGGTGACCAAGGCGATAGCCAGCACCGGTATCAGAGCCACGGCCAAGGGCCAGCGCAGGTAGAAGGCGCCACAAGCCACAGCAGCCAGCGCGTACGTGAGGAAGACTTCAGCTTGCAGGCGCATGCCGTGCCATGCCTCGCGCCGCTCTTCGTATTCGGTTTCACTCTCCGGCTGGTGACGCCAGTGGTGGATGAGCCCTGAGACCAGGCTCGTCATGGTCCCGGTGATGTACGTAGTGGCGATGCCGGGCAGGTTCAGCCGCTTGACCACGGCGCTCTGCAGGCCCATGGCAAGGCCGGAAAAAATCACGATCAGCACCAGCAGGCTGCTGCTGAGGGAGGTCGCCGGGCCGGCAGGGTTCAGGAACATGGCAGCGAAGAGCGCGAGCAAGGCAGCTTCCACCAGCACCGCGTTGCGCACCAAGGTCCACTTGGCGCTCTTGCCGTGACGCGGAACCAGCACCGTGCCCATGACCAGTCCCGCGGTAAACGCCACCAGCGCGATCACCGAATTCGTGACCGCCCGGGCCTTGCCTTGTCCGGCAGCGATGCCGAAGAGCACAGCGTTGCCCGTCATGTTGGCGGTGAAGACCCGCGCAGCCAGATAGACCGTGGCGTCAATGCTTCCAGCGGCGACCGTAAAAAGAAGGATGGTGATGCGGCGGCGGCCGGTGACCGAACTGGTGGACGCAGGCATGGCAGAAACAGACCATGGTAAACCCTGTGCGCGGCGGAACAAGATGAGATCGCGGACGGCATATCCCGAATCGCGAATTGTCAGTCGCAGGCACTTCCGTGGTCCCAGCGGTGCAATAATCTCCCTATGCCCGAGCGGTTCCACTTCAGCTCGCTGCGTGAACTGCTGGCCCGCGCCAATGAAGAGAAGTCCGGCGACCAGTTGGCCGGGATTGCGGCGCGTTCGGAGCAGGAACGTGTCGCCGCCAAGTGCTCGCTGGCCGATGTCACGCTGGAACGGATCGTCGCCGAGCCGGTCATTGATCCGGATGAGGACGATGTTTCACGCCTGATCCTTGATACGCACGACCGGGAAGGCTTCGCCGCGATCAAGAGCATGACGGTGGGCGAGTTTCGCGAGTTCATCCTGCGCGACGAGACTTCAGAAGACGATCTACGCCGCTTATGCTGGACCATCACGCCGGAGATGGCTGCCGCCGTGGCCAAGCTCATGTCAAACAAAGACCTGGTGCTGGCCGCGGCCAAGATTCGCGTGATCACGCATTGCCGCAACACCATGGGCCAGCGCGGCGTGCTGGGTATCCGGTTGCAGCCCAATCATCCGGCGGACGACATTGCCGGGATCCTGCTGGCCGCGTTGGATGGCCTGCTCATGGGCTGCGGCGACGCAGTGATCGGCGTGAATCCGGCCACAGACTCGGTGCAGACGGTCTCGGCGATTCTGCACGCGCTCCAGCGGCTGATTGGGGTTTACAACATTCCCACACAGGCCTGCTGTCTGGCCCACATCTCCACGCAACTGGAGGCGATGGAGAAGGGAGCGCCGGTTGATTTGCTGTTCCAGTCCATTGCCGGGACGCAGAAAGCGAATGAGAGCTTTGGAATTTCCCTGACGATGCTTCACGAAGGGAAGGAACGAGTCTTGGAACATCATGCGATGAGAGGGCAGCGCGTAAGCAATCAGCTCTTAGCAGTCAGCACTCAGCCCCTCGAGGAGGTGGAAGCGCCGGAGAAAGCAGATTCCTCACCCCCTTCGCAGGTTCGGAATGACAATATCAAAGGGAGTTCTCCGCGTCTCCGCGCCCCCGCGTTGAATCAGCAGGTCGGTTCCGGGTCATCCGATCACGCAAGGCGCAACGTCATGTACTTCGAGACCGGCCAGGGAAGCGCGCTTTCCGCCGGCGCGCATCACGGCGTTGACCAGCTTACGCTGGAGGCGCGGGCTTACGGCGTGGCGCGCGTGTTTGAGCCCTTTCTGGTGAACTCCGTGGTCGGCTTCATTGGGCCGGAGTATCTCTTTGACGAGCGGCAGATCATCCGCGCGGGCCTGGAAGACCACTTTATGGGCAAGCTGCTGGGCCTGCCTATGGGCTGCGACGTCTGCTATACCAACCACGCCGCTGCCGACCAGAACTCGGCCGACAATCTGCTGATGCTGCTGACCGCAGCCGGATGCAACTACTTTATGGGCGTGCCGTGCGCGGATGACGTAATGCTGAACTACCAGTCCACCAGCTTTCATGATGCGCTGGCGGTGCGCCGCCTGTTTGGCTTGCGGCCCGCCCCGGAGTTTCTGACCTGGCTGCAGCAGATGGGCATATATAAAGGGGAGGAGCCGGCGCGGCTTGAAAGCGTGGCAAGAAGCAAATTGCTGGTGGAACTCAAAAGCCTTACCACTGATGAACACTGATGTTACAGATCTCGATTTTTTGCTCTGTTCCGACTCAGTGTAATCAGTGTTGATCCGTGGTAAGGAGTCCAATGCCGACTGACGACCAACTCGCTTCCCGTGACTTTCTCTCCCGCATTCGCGCACGGACGCCGGCGCGCGTGCTGGTGGAGAGGGCCGGCGCAGCCTACCGCACATCAACGCAACTTGAGCTGCGCAGCGCCCACGCTGCCGCACGTGATGCGGTCCGCACGGAGTTGGACCTGGAACGCGACTTTGGCCGGGACTTTGTGCGCGAATGGAAGTTGTTCGATGTCAGAACCCGGGCCGGTTCCAAGGACGAGTATCTGCTGCGTCCCGATCTCGGCCGTGAACTGAGTGAGGACGCTGCGGCACAGATCAAGACGCGCTGCCCCGCCGGCGCTGATCTGCAGATTGTGATCGGCGACGGCCTTTCCGTCACCGCCGTGGCCACGCAGGTCCCGCGTTTACTGCCGCTGATTGGCGAGGCCGGCCGCAAATTCACCCAGATGAACTTTGATCGGGACAAGGCCCGATCGCCCGACGACCCAGTGGCCAGTTCACCCGTTCTGGTGATCGGCCAGCCGTTCGTCGTCCGCCACTGCCGCGTCGGCGTGATGAACGACGTCGGCGACCTGCTCGCGCCGCAAGTGGTGGTGCTGCTGATCGGCGAGCGTCCTGGCCTGGCGACGGCGGAGAGCCTCTCGGCTTACATGGCGTACCGTCCACGTGCGGGACACACGGATGCCCAGCGCAACCTGATTTCCAACATACACGCGCGCGGCGTATCGCTTGAGCAGGCGGCCGGGCGGATCGTGCGGCTGGCGGAGAAGATAATGACGATGCAATGCAGTGGAGTGGATGTGAAAGAGGATTTGCCGGAGAAAGCACTCAGCAATCAGCAGTCAGCACTCAGCCCTTGAACTGACCCGGTTATTTGGGAGGTCAGATCATCAGGAAAAACCCATCACGTGAAGGATGCTTTCTAAACTTGAAATTAGGTTCTCAAAACCCCACGATGATGGTTCAGGGGCTGAATGCTGAGTGCCAATTGCTAATTGCTGATTGCTGAGCGCTCTACTGCACCTTGGCGCCGGGCTGAGTGTCCAGGCGCGCCTTGATCATCTGGTAAAACTGCCACACGTTGTCGGCCTCACCGGTGGTAAGGCGGCGATGGACCTTCATGGTAGGGAAGAGTTTGTTGCCGTTGACGCTGAGGGTGAGCGTGGCGAACTGCTTGCCGGGATACGTTTCAATACTCCACTCGCCGCCATAGCGACGCCGCACCACTTCACCCAGGTAGCTGCCCCAAAGCTTGCAGGTTTCATTCAGGTCGCCGCCTTCGGGCCGGCGATACAGGCGGTCGAGGATCGTTTCCAGCGCGATGAGCGATTGCTCCGTGAAGTCCAGCGGCTCATTCATGGCTTGCGCCGCGGAGACTGCCCGCTGAGCATAGGCTTCCGCCATGGCTGCTACCGTTGCGTGGGTTTCCACAGGCCTTCAAGTGTATCGCATCGTCAGGCAGCCAGATTCTGTTCGCCGGCCGCCGTTCGCTTAAAAACCTTGACATCCCTGCACCTGTAATTTCACATCCAAGTGGTTCGGAACTCTGGTTTTGCGGGTTTTAGGTTTTAAGTTGCCAGAAGGGCGCAGAACAACTAACGAGAAACCCAGGAATTTCTGAATGAAGATTGGAGTTGTGGGATCAGGCTATGTGGGGCTGGTGGCAGGCGCGTGTTTCGCCGAGCTGGGCCATCACGTGCTGCTTGTGGACAACGACCACGCCAAGCTGGCTGCGCTGGGGCGCGGCGAGTGCCCTATCCACGAAGAATTTGTTCCTGAGCTGCTGGCCCGGCACCGGGGAAGCAGGCTGGATTTTACCGGCGATCTGACGGCGGCTGTGCGCCACAGCCATCTGATTTTTATTGCTGTGGGCACGCCCCCCAAGGACGATGGCGACGCCGATCTTTCCTACGTGGAGTCAGTGGCCAGGGACATCGCCGGCGCCATTGACGATTACAAAGTGGTGGTGGAGAAGAGCACGGTGCCGGTCTACACCAACGGATGGATCCGCGAGATCATGCTGCGCAACGGAGCTCCCGCGGAGCTGTTTGACGTGGCCTCCAACCCGGAATTTTTGCGTGAGGGCAGCGGCGTGGCGGACTTCCTCTATCCCAGCCGGATCGTGGTGGGCGCAGATAGTGATCGCAGCGCCGCCCTGCTGGCAGAAGCCTACAAACCGCTCATTGACGGCAGCTATTACCAGCGGCCAAACGCCATTCCTGGTCCCACCGCCGGACCTTTCCACGCACGGATGATTCGCACCAGCGCCAAGAGCGCGGAGCTGATCAAGCACGCCTCCAACGCCTTTCTGGCCATGAAGATTTCTTTCATCAATGCCGTGGCCTCCATGTGCGAAGCGGTGGGCGCGGACGTGGAACAGGTGTGCGAAGGCCTGGGCAGTGACAGTCGAATCGGCCGGCGCTTTCTCAAGCCGGGCATCGGCTATGGCGGCTCCTGTTTCCCTAAAGACCTGCTGGCTTTTCGCACGGTGGCACGGGAAAACGGATGCCAGTTCGGCCTGCTGGAAGAAGTTGTCAAGATCAACGAAGCACAGCGGCGGCGCTTTCTTGGCAAAGTGAAAAAAGCGGTCGGGCCGCTCAAGGGGAAGAAGCTTGCGGTGCTTGGGCTGGCTTTCAAGAACGGCACGGACGATATCCGCGAGTCTCCGGCCATGGCGATCGTCGGCGAGCTTTTGCGTGAAGGCTGCGTCATCACGGCCTTTGATCCTGCGGCGATGGAGCGGGCCGCGGAAGTCTTTGCCGGCAAGCCTCTCCTTTTTGCTCAGGACGCTTATGAAGCCCTTGAGGGCGCCGACGCTTGCCTGGTCCTCACCGAATGGGAAGACTTTGCCGCGCTCGATCTGGCCCGCGTTAAGGCGCGGCTTCGTTGTCCTATCGTGGTGGATGGCCGTAATCTCTTCTGCCCGGCCAAAATGGAAGCTGCTGGATTGAACTATTACAGCGTCGGGCGTCCGGACGTGGTGGGTGAATCGTATGAAGCTCCCACCCTGGACCGCGCGCTGCAAGACGACTAAGTTCGCACTACTTCTTGGCCGGAACAAAGTCCAGTTTGAGATCGTCAACGTTGGCCAGAACGTCCAATTCGACAACTGAGCTCACGAAAGTCGTGGACTCTTCCTCGTCGTTCTCGCGCATGGCGAAGGCGGCATAATGGCCAGGGGGAATGCCGCGAATCTTGAAGGTGCCGTGAGCGCCTAAGGCCACCGGCTCCACAACATGGAGCGCATCGGGCTGATCACTCATGAGAACCACCTGAATGGACGCAACCTGGGGCTCGGGCACGCCTCGCAGATAGCCACTCACTGAAAAGAGAGGCTGGCGGACCAGTTTGAAATCGATGTGCTCAATACCCTTCCCGGACTCGAGTTCCACCGCCGTTGCCTGCGCCCGCTGGAGCACACCCGGGTAGTAACTGACATAGCGAAAGGAGCTTCCCGCCGGCTGGATCGCGCCGATGAGGTACTTGCCAGGATCACTCCCATCGAAACAAAAGGACCCGTCTGCGCCACTTTCCACGTTGTCTCCAGGGAACTGATTGGGCGGGTCGGCAAACCAGATGAGAACACTCACCGGCTTGAGTTTTACTCCTTCCGGAAGTCCGACCTTGCCGCAAATCTTTCCGGCACTTGAATTTCTTGGTGCGGAATCACTCTCATTGTCAAGGTCCGCGACATCCTCCGGGGCGGGCGGCTCGCCGCGCAGCAAGCGCAAGGCAGCGCCGGAGTCTTCGAGCCGAGCAGTGCCACCGCAGATTCCTGTGCCAAGCTGGCCGGAGTCGTCTGCGTAGGCATCGACCAGGTAAGACTCGCCCGGTTTGAAGAAATAACCGCAATCGCCGCCGCCGAACCCGGTTTCTACTGTGTACTGCTCTCGCGGAGCGCCACGATAGGAGCGGACTTCAGAAAAAGTTACCTTCACGCCGTATCTGTTTCGGACCGTCTTGCCCGGCACAGGCTTGAGCGGCCAACCCACGGGATCAATGCGTTCCACCTTGCCTTCAAAAACAACTTCTGCGTGCTGAAAGCGCCATTCCGCCCAGGCGCGCCGCGTTTTGAGATTCAGCCCCGGCATCGGGGGCGCACATTTGCAGGCGAAGACCGGGCTGGTGAATGCAAGGAGCGCTGCAAGTGTGATCACCGGCCGCTTCATACGCGCTCATTATGGGGGGTGGGCGGGGGCGCGTCAACCTGAGCTAGAGGGCGTCTAGGACTTTTACCTAGCAGAAGGCTACGCTTGTACGTCTAACTACAATGCGGAGGTGTGGATTGAAGCTCACTATGTTTGCGTTGGGGATTCTGAGCGTAGCGCTGGCAATGGGGCAACACGTGCCGGCAGCGGGAACGCGCATTACTCAAGATGAGCTGGTCCGTCGCGCGCAGGAGATGTTCGATGCCGTGGCCGTGGGCGATCAAGAGCCGTGGAAGAAGTACATCGCGGAGGACGCCATGTATTTTGACGAGAAAGGCCGGAACATGGGCAAGACGGCGCTGGTCAAGGACATCACGCCCCTGCCTCCTGGCTATTCCGGAACCATCAAAATCGTCCACGCGCAGAGCCATATTGAGGGCAACGTCGCCATCCTGAGTTACGACATGGATGAAAGCGAGACCATCTTCGGGCAGCAGCTCAGCGCGCGCTACCACGCCACGGATACCTGGATACTGCGCCAGGGCAAGTGGCAGATTGTGGCCGGGCAGGTGCTCCGCTATTACGAAGACCCGGCGACGGGAAAGGCCGACACCAGCAAGTTCAGCGACTATGCAGGAGCCTATGAGCTTGCTCCCGGAGTGAGAATGACCGTGACGGCGGAGGGCGATCATCTGTACTCTCAGCGCGGAGACAGAGCGAGATTGGAGCTTTTCACCGAAGCGCCGCAAATTTTCTTTCGCAGGGGCGTTGAAGGGCGCGTGCTGTTCCGCTATGGGGAGGACGGCAACGTGCAAACGTTGATCGACCGCAGGAACAACGAAGACGTGGTATGGAAGAAGGTGAAGTAGCTTCAGTGATGTGCTGGACAAGATGAACGAAGTGGACAGACCATGTCACACGACTTCCGCCAGGCTGAGGCAAACTTGCGAGCCGTGGACCACGCAGGTTTCGGTCGCCGAGTGCTGGTCGCAACGAACCGACTTTACCCGCATGAGAGCTCCGGTGGCCATGGCTTTGCCCAGCGCAGGCTCAAGTTGCGGATCGCGCGCGCCGATAGCGGAATAGATGGCGACAAAAGTGACAGTTTGGGCTGCGTAGCCGCCTGCCTTCCGCGTGATCTTGAGCATGACTCCTTTGCCCAGGTTCGGTCCCATGGAGACAGTGATGGGCGTCATAAGCCGGCCGCCCGGGCGCAGACGGTCAAGCCACAAGGGAAGAGGATGCGTGACGCCGGCATTGATGAGCATGGCATCGCACTCGCCGGGATCGAATTCGGAGCCATCCGCGGCGTGTATTGTGACATTCTGGTAGTACGCCAGGTTCTTCTGCGCAACTGGACCAAGCTCGGGATGAACTTCAGCGGCGACGATGCTTCCGTCCGGTCCAACGACTTCCGCCATGATCGCCGTGTAATAGCCCGTTCCGGCCCCGAGGTGATAGACGCGTTCGCCGGGCGCGAGATTCAGTGCGTTGATGTAGTGCGCCAGAGTCCCAGGCTGGCCGTTGGTGAGGTCGCGCGAACGGTCCAACGCGATGACCACGTTGTGGTAAACGCGGCGGGCGTCGTCATCCGGCGTGGCAGTGTACTTCACAGCACCGGTGAGCATGTCCGGCATGGCCACATGCCAGGGACCGGGGCCGAGAAACTTTTCTCGCGGCACGCGAGCAAAGGCCTCAATTAGAGCGAGTGAAGTGAGGTGCGCGGCGAACTGAATTTCTTCAGCATAGAAGCGGCGGCAGTCGTCAAGGGAGAGCATAGCCTAGGTGTGCCAGTATAGCCGCCCAGCCGTGGATAGAGGGAGCGCGATGTGGTTCGGGTTCGGCCTTCGGGGAGGCAGTTTGTTTTGGAGGTAGACCGGGTGAACCTGGGCAATGTGTTTTTCCTTGTAACCGGTGAACGCTGAGGCACTCTATCCGGGCAAGCGCCAAATGGTGAATGCAAACGCAAGCGTCGTGCTTCACGGCGTCGAAGAAGTCTTCTCATGGAGGTTGTGATGAGATTCGATACAAGGGGAATTTTGCGCGCGGCTATTTCCAGCTGCCTGGCAGGCGCGCTCATGATAGCGATGGTGCCATCGTCCGCTTCCGCCGCGACCAAGGAATCCACGAAAGTCTCGCCGGCCGAGTTCAACCAGACGATGCGCAAATTGTGGGAAGATCATATTACCTGGACCAGGCTCTACATCGTCAGCGCAGCCGGTAACCTCCCTGACAAGGACGCCACGGCGCAGCGTCTGCTGCAGAACCAGGCTGATATCGGGAACGCGATCGCAGGTTTCTATGGCGATGCCGCCGGTGCGAAGCTGACCGCATTGCTGAAAGACCATATCCTGGGCGCGGCCGCATTGATCGAAGCAGCCAAATCCGGTGACAAAGCCAAGACCGACGCCGCGGCGGCAAAGTGGTACGCCAATGCGGACGAGATCGCCGCGTTCTTGAGCGGCGCCAACCCTAAGAACTGGCCGCTCGCCGATATGAAGTCAGGAATGAAGATGCACCTGGACCTGACACTGGCTGAAGCCACCGACCGCTTGCAAGGCAATTATGCGGCGGGCATTAAGGAGTATGACAAGATCCACGCGCACATCCTGGGCTTGGCTGACTTGCTGAGCAGCGGGATTGAAAAGCAGTTCCCCAACAAGTTTTTGAAAAACTGACTTGGCGAGAGTCTTCGCGGAAGGCGCACCGGAAGTTTACGGGGCGCCTTTTTGTTTGTGGCGACTTGAGTCTCTCCAGCATAGAGCTGCGGCAGTCGACGAGAGCAGCATGGCAGGGTCTAGTGAACACAGACAAGAGTGTCTCCCAACCCAACAGCGCAAAACCGGCCTATTGGGGGCCCCGGTCTGTGCCAC
Source organism: Candidatus Angelobacter sp. (assembly GCA_036380095.1). Taxonomy (GTDB): domain Bacteria; phylum Acidobacteriota; class Terriglobia; order Terriglobales; family Acidobacteriaceae; genus Angelobacter. Next base: position 18,884 of record DASVFK010000129.1, read on the forward strand.
ACATCCTTAGCAGGGATTGGGGCGGCGCAGCCGAGGGCGGCTGCGCTCCATGAAACTTTTTTGGGAAGATCAGAGGAAATCAGTTGGATCGTTGTAATCAGTGGTGCGGTTTTGATCTGGTGCAGAAACGGAAAAGCCACGTTCATTTCTGAACGTGGCTTTTTTGTATTTAATGCGGCAACGACCTACTCTCCCACGCACTTTCGCGCGCAGTACAATCGGCCCTGCGGGGCTTAACTTCCGTGTTCGGGATGGGAACGGGTGGGACCCCCGCGGTATGATCGCCGCAAGATTAGCACTCAGCATTCAGCCGTCAGCACGCAGCCTCCGAACCGAATGGAATGCTCTGAAATTGTCAATGCGCGGCGCGAGTCAGGTTCTACGTCGTGTTATTCCGCGCAAGGGACTGTCCGCAGACAGTCAAACTTGAGCCGGTTTGCGGGCGTTCGGGGTCCCCGGCTTGCGCCGCTTTTTGCGCAAGAGGGGGCGAGAGCCCGCAGGCGAAATCCCGAGCGCGTAGCGCGAAGGATCTCTCCCGGCATTTTCAAAGATCAGGAGGACGATGCCTCACAACTGAATAGATTGGTTCACTACGCGGGCAAAAATGCCCTGAGTAAATTTTATGGTCAAGCCGAACGGGCGATTAGTACTCGTAAGCTGAAGCCATTACTGGCCTTACACTCCGAGCCTATCAAGCAGGTGGTCTTCCTGCGCCCTTCATATCCCTTAAGGGTTGGGAGATC
>DASVFK010000130.1:0-2039 GCA_036380095.1 Candidatus Angelobacter sp.
TCCAGCCGCGTATAGTTCACCATCTCGATGATCGTGGTCACGCCACGGCCCTCGTCGCCCACGAGCCGCCCCCAGGCGCTCACGAATTCCACTTCGCCGGAGGCATTCGCGCGATTGCCCATCTTGTCCTTCAAGCGCTGGATGAAGAAGGCATTTCTCTCGCCTGCGGGCGTCCATCGCGGCAACAGGAAACAGGAGAGGCCTTTCTCCGTCTGCGCCAGAACCAGGAATGCGTCGCACATGGGCGCGGAGCAGAACCACTTGTGGCCGGTAATCCGATACTCGCGCGAGTTGCCGATGCGTTCCGCGCGGCTGGTATTGGCGCGCACGTCGGACCCGCCTTGTTTCTCTGTCATGCCCATGCCCAGCAGCACGCCCTGCTTTTCCTGCGCCGGCGCAAATCGTGGATCGTACGTCGCTGACAGCACCTTCGGCCCCCACTCGCGCACCAGGTCAGGCTCACACTGCAATGCGGCAAAACCGGAGTAAGTCATCGAGACCGGACAGGTGTGCCCCGCTTCATTCTGTGCCGTGATCATCAGCAACGCGGCGCGGGCCACTTGGGCGCCTTTGCGCTTCTCCAGCCAGGGAAGGCTGTGCAGCTTGTGCACGATCGATGTCCGCATCAGTTCATGCCACGCCGGATGGAACGTCACCTCATCGCGGCGATTGCCGCTGGGATCATGCGTGTGAAGGACCGGCAGGTTCTCATTGGCCTCAAAGCCCCACCGCTGCGCTTCTTCCGTTCCTAGAAATTCTCCCAATTCGCTGATGGGCCCCACCGCCCAAGTTGCGCCGGCCCGCTCAACCGCTCCCACCAACGTGCGATCGCTCAAGAAAAGGTTATAGCCTTTGAGAGCAGGGACCTGATTAAGGGCTTCACTGGATGCGGCGGTCTCGGCGTTCGGAATAAGCGGGTTCATGGCTTCATTATCCACCTGGGCTGGCGGCTTGGCAGAGAAATCGCCTCCATCCCACAAAACACTGCAAAAGGAGGCCTGAGTTGGACTAGAATAGAGTTATGTCCACCCAAGATAATCCTAAGTCCGAACTCCTGATGAAGACCGCCGCCTTTTACCAACGATCCCTTGAAGATTACGCCAGCTTTTGCCGGACAGAGCGCAAACCCCGCACAAAGCGCCAATTGCAGCAGCGGCTTGACTCCATTCTCCAAGAAATCGAAGCGTTGAAGGCCACCAGGTAACCGCGCTCGTCTGCGCGGCGATCATACATAAAACGCGCTCCGCTGTACCTGCGCGCCCAGGGGAGTTCCATGCCCCGGTCATTCTCCTTGGGCGAGGCCAGCGTCTTTTTGTATCTTGCAATGCCCGAAGACACTCTGGATACTAAAGGCACCCGACAGGAGGGACAGACCTATGCGGATGACGATCTGCGGATTTCTTTTGCTGGCGCTTGCCGGCTCCGCGGCCTTTGCCCAGGGAAACAGCAGCGGCAAAGGGAACGGGAAAAACAAGAATGCGCAGCAACAGGAAACAGCGGCCACAGACCGTGGCGGCTCCAGGATCATCTTCAGCGTGCAAGACCGTGACATGATCCGCGAGTACTATCGCAACCGTTACGCCAATCTTCCGCCTGGATTGGCCAAGCGTGGCGGCAATCTTCCTCCCGGCCTGCAAAAGCACCTGGAACGCGATGGCACACTGCCTCCCGGGCTGCAAAAGCGGGTTGAGCCTTTTCCAGTCGAACTGGAACGTCGCCTGGCCCCTCTTCCCAGCACTTATAGGCGGGTGACGCTGGGCGTCGACATCCTGATCCTGGACCGCCGCACCCAGCGGATCATGGACATTGTCCACGACATTTTGCGGCCGTAGGCTACATGCGCGCAGCCTGGGAACCGGTGGACGAGCGGTCCTTGTGCCGTTCTGCCACCAATCACTCATGCCTCAGCGCCACAATGGGATCCACTCTCGTCGCTCGCCGCGCGGGCACATAGGCCGCCATCAACGCTACGGTGGCGAGCAGGCAAGCGCCCGCCGCAAGCGTGAGAGGGTCTGAAGGGCTGATTTCGAACAGAAGGG
>DASVFK010000131.1:0-19129 GCA_036380095.1 Candidatus Angelobacter sp.
GCGGGAAATCGGTATTCGCATGGCCCTGGGAGCGCAGCACCAGGAGCTGACAGGAATGTTCCTGCGCCATGGCCTTTTGCTGGCGGGCATCGGCGTGGCCTGCGGTCTGGTGGCAGCCGTGGTGTTGAGCCGTTTGATGACGTCACTGCTGTTTCGCGTGCGTCCGGTGGATGCCGTTACCTATCTCGCTGTCTCCATCGGTTTGCTGGCAACCGCGCTGCTGGCCAGCTACCTGCCTTCGCGACGCGCAGCAAGCGTAGATCCCGTGGAAGCGTTACGGGCCGAGTAGAGTGCAAGACTGCCGCAGTCGGTTTTTACTGCGGCGTCAACAGGAAGACCCTGGTTGGTCCGGAGTGCACATGGCTATCCATATGCGCTTCCTGATGTCGGCTCACGTTGGGACTGCGCAGTCCGAAGGCCACGATCTCGCCTTTATCGTTGATGGAAAACGCCCCGGCCAGAACAATGTTCGTCGGCAACCCTACCACTACGTCGTTGAGGTCGATGATGCCGCCGCTCGCAGTCCACAGGAAGGCGCGCGAACCTAGCGAAGTGCTTGATTCGCCTACAACTTGCCCTTGGCTGTTCACGCCAAACGCTTCACTGTACCCACCTCCGCTCAGCGACGGAATGGCTTGCATCCCTGTCGACGGGCTCCAGAAGAAAGCGCGCACGCCACCGCCTCCGCTGGAGGCGCCGACGACCAGGCCCGCGGCATTTATGTGGTCCGCGCGGCTTTCCGTGTCGCCGGCGAGCGTGCCCAGGTCCAGCATGGCGCCTTTCGTCCACAAAAAGGCGTGCGCATGTCCATCCGCCGTGTCAGCCATACCCGCGACCTGTCCCAGGTTGTTGATGGCATGCGCTTCGCTGCTGTTACCCCCCAGCGTGCCCAGGTCTTGAATTGAGCCACCGCTGAAGATCACGGCGTGCGTCCCGGAGGAACCGGCGATCTGCCCCTGATTGTTCACGCTATAAGCCTGGCTGGCGTCCGTGCCCGGCAGAGTGCCCAGGTCTTTCATGCCGCCCGCAGCAGTCCAGGCAAAGGCGTGCATCTTGGTGGCGGTGTTCGATGTGCCAACCACCAGTCCGGCGTCATTGACGGCGAAGGCAGAGCTGAAATCTCCTCCGGCGAGCGTTCCCAGATCGCGCATGCCGCCCTGCTTCTGCCAGAAGAAGGCATGCGTGTCTTCGCCGTGAGGATGGCCGGAGCCGCCCACGGCTTGTCCCGCAGCGTTGATGCCGTGGACTCTGGCGCTGCCGTGGCGCACTGCCCCCAGATCTGTCACAGTATAGGTCTGCGCCTGTGCTGCCACGCAAAACAACGCGGAGAGGATCACCATGATCGTCAATTTGGACTTTGTACTGTACATGCCTTGCTGCCTCCGCTGGAAACTGATGTAGCCGATTGAGATGATTGCTCTGCGCCGTCACAGTGGCCGGCTTGCCCTGGCACTGTGTTCAAGTCCAGGAAGGACAAATCTGTCACTGCCAACTTGCTGGATGAAATGTTGATTCGCTCTGCGGCAAGTCGCGCTCCCTGGGATCTCTCAGCCGGCCTGCTCGTGGGGAATTTGTTGACCTGAGCGATCGCATTGTTTGCAGGCTCATCCTGTGCGGAACTGGCGGGCACATTTCCCCTAAGCCCTGCAACCGCGACGGCGCCCAAGTGCATGATCCTGGCGACGGAAGGAACACCGGAGCCGTTCAAGATAAACAGCATGTAGTATCCGGGCGGGGCCAGATTTCCATTGGCGGGCATGGTCACGTTCAACCCGCCGGCCGCCTGGCTGAAATTCAGGTGCATGTACCGGGCGCTTTCATCAAACGTGTGCGTGGTGGACCCTAACCGGATCAAGCTGACCTTGGTGATGGCGGTTGCATTCGGGGTACCGATGAAAACTGTTTGGCCATAGGCGGCGCCAGCGGGTGCAGAGCTGATCGCCGGGCGGGCGCCCTTGAACAAATAAGGCGGCGAGTAGATCTGCGCATTCGGACCGCCGCCGTTGCCTCCGGCGGAAAGCACGCGGCCATCCGGCAGAAGCAACGCCGTTGAGTGATAGCCACGGTACTTGGCGATGGACGCCATCACGGTGAATTGGCCGGTGGCGGGGTCCCACATCTCGCTGGCGGCCACTTTCGCTGCAGAGTTGTCAAAACCGGAGCTGCTGCTGCCGCCCACGATCAGGACTTTCCCGTCCGGCAGGACCACTGCGTTGTGCTGGCGCCGGGCAAAGTGCATGCTGCCGGTGCTCCGCCAGACAGGTGTGGCTGCATTCAGGTCAATTGTTTCCGCGGTGGCAGTGGGTGGATCTCCGCCGCCCACAACCAGGATCTTTCCCGCTTCATACATCACGCCGGGGCCGTAGGTTCGTGTTGAGGTAAAGTTCTTCAACGCCACGTTGCTCCAGACGCCCGTGCCGGCGGTGCTGAGATAGCGCGTCTGCCGGTTTGGACCTGCTTGAAACACCTTGCCGTTCGGCGCCACATACATCAGGGGATACAGCGGCAGAACCAGTTGCGCATTCGTAAGGCTGCGCCATGAATTGGTCGCCGGACTGTAAACTTGCGGCAAGGGGTTAGTGTTGCTGGAGGAGTTGATGTCTCCTGAAACCACCAGCACGTCGCCGTTTGCCAGCACCGTGGTGGTGGGATACCAGCGTCCCCGGTTCATGTCCGGGACCTGAGTGAATGAGTTCGTTCCGGCAGTGAAGATGGAAGCATGCTGCTGTCCCACAAAGTCGGCGATGTGGCCGCCCGCAATGAAAAGCTTTCCGCTCGGGAGCGTGGTGTGGCCCGCACAGAACAGTTCATACGCTGGCATGTTGGTCGCGGAGAACGTATTGTTTGCCGGGTTCCAGATATGCGGGTGTAATGACTCCGTGTAATAAGAGACAAAGAAGATTCGGCCGTCAGGAAGCAGAGTGGCATGGATCGCCCGGTTCGGCCAGGTCTGCACTGCGGTCCACTGTCCCTGGACGTTGGCTTGAGCAAGGCAGCGAATCGCTGCCACGCTAACCTGCAAGAGCAGGACAAGCATCATCGTCCTGATTTTTGCTCTCCTGTTGCGCATCATCTGCCATCTCCGCTAGAAGTTCGTGAAGCTGAGTGATGTGGTGACTCCGCTGGTCACGGTCGCCGGCTTTGTCTGCGTGGTGTGGCCTGTCTTGGCCACCGAGACGGTATAGCTTCCGATCGGGATAAAAACCGTGGTGAACACGCCGGTGCTGCTCGTGGTTCCGGTCACGGTCGTGGCAAGCACGCCGCCCTTGATCGTGACCGTAGCCCCAGAGACAACTGCCCCGCCCGGCGCCGTTGCGGTTACGCTGATCTTCCCGGCTGTCGCCAGCGGGATGTTCAATGTGGATGTCGCGCCGCCGCTCACCGTCAGCGTCAGCGTCCGCGCCAGGTAACCGGTGTGGCTCGCCGTAACGGACACACTTCCTGCAGTCACGCCGGTCAATGTGTAAATTCCGGTGGTGCTGGTTGTGGTTGAGCCACCGCTCCACTTCACCGTGGCGCCGGATAGCGCTCCGCCCGTGGAAACATTGGTGACTTTGCCTGTCACCGTGCCGGTTCCCGTGGTGACCGGCGTGAGCGTGAAGTTGGCCGTGCTGGTTGCGCCCCCGGTGACGGTCACGTTCTGGGTCACGCTCTGGAAGCCCGTGGCGGAAGCGACAAGCTGGACTGTCCCGGCTGGGACTCCGCTGATGGTGTAAGCGCCGGTGGAACTCGTTTTGGCGCCTCCACCGCCAAAGCCGACGGAAGCTCCAGCGATTGCGGCGCCGCTTGAACTTTTCACCGTACCGGTGATGCCCCCGCTGCTGGAGATCAACGTAATCACGGGCGCGACGGTCGTAATTGCCGCGACGACCGTAACAGTCGCGCTGCCGTTGGCAAAACCGGTTGCTGAAGCTGTGATGGCAGCAGCGCCTGCGGGCAGATTGGCCAGGGCGTAATTGCCGCCCGCATCGCTGCTCACGGTGAGCCCGTCCGCAAACACCGTCACGCCGAGGATTCCTGTTCCGGCGCTGTTCACCACTTGCCCCGTCACGTTGCCAGGATTCACCGGAGCCAGCGCCAGCGTCGCTGCCGTGGTGGTGTTGCCCGCGGTGATGGTTGCGCTTTCACTCGCACTGGAGTAGCCGGTGAGGGCCGCGCTGACAGTTACGCTCCCTGCTGCCACGTTGGACAATTGCCATGAGCCATCCGCAGCGGTTTGCGCCGTGCTGCTGCCTGCTGTCACGGTGGCTCCCAGCAGGGCCGCGCCAGCGTTGTTGGTCACCTTGCCGGTGAGCACGCCGCTGGAACCGCCGCCACTGGAAATCTTCATGATGTTGGCAACGGAAGGAACGCCGCCCCCATTCACGATGAACAGCATGTAATAGCCGGGCGGCGCAAGGTTGCCGTTGGCCGGCATGGTCACGTTCAACCCGCCTGTTCCCTGCGTGAAACTCAGGCGCATGGAGCGCGCGCTCTGGTCAAACGTGTGTGTCACGGAACCAATATGGATGAAGCTCACTCGCGTGATCGACGCCGCGTCTGCCGTCCCGATGAACACGCTCTGGCCGTAATCCGCGCTGGTGGGTGCGGAAGAGATCACCGGCCGCGCGCCGGCGAACAGGTACGGCGGTGAATAAATCTGCGCGTTTGGGCCGCCGACGTTGCCACCCGCCGAAAGCACCCGTCCATCCGGCAACAGCAGCGCCGTGGAATGGTACCCGCGATACACCGCGATGCTCGCCATTACGGTGAACTGGCCCGTTGCCGGGTCCCACATCTCGGCTTGCGCCACCGGAGCAGTCGAGGTATCAAACCCGCCGGCGCTGCTTCCGCCCACCACCAGTACCTTGCCGTCCGGAAGCACCACGGCGTTGTGCTGACGCCGTGCAAAATGCATGCTGCCGCTGTTGCTCCATGCCGGCGTGGCTGCGTTCAAGTCGATCATCTCCGTGCTCGCCGTAGGCGGATCGCCGCCGCCAACCAACAGTACCTTCCCTGACTCATACATCACGCCCGGCCCATAACTGCGCCAGGCCCCGGACGCGCCAAATTTCGTGGTGGCCACGCTGGTCCATGCGCCCGTGCCGCTCGTGTCCAGGTAGCGTGTCGGGGGGCTGGCCCCCGCGTTGAACACCTTGCCGTTGGGCGCGACGAACATCAATGGATAAAGCGGAAGCGAGAGTTGCGCCGTCGTCAAGTCGCGCCACGTATTGGTCGCCGGACTATAAACCTGAGGCAGCGTATTGTTCGCTGTGTTGGAATTCACGTCGCCGGAAACCACCAGCAGGTCGCCGTTGGCCAGCACAGTCACCGTGGGATACCAGCGGCCTTTGTTCATGTCCGCCGCCGGCGTCAGCGTGTTCGAACTGGGATCGTAGATGGAAGTGTGCGCGTAGCCCACGAAATCCGCGATGTGCCCGCCCGCGATGAACACTCGCCCGTCTGGCATGGACGTATGTCCAGCGCAGAACAGCGCGTATTGCGACGCCGTGGTGGGCGAAAACGTGTTGCTCTCCGGGTCCCAGACGTGCGGCTGCAACGACTCCGAGTAATAGGAAACAAAAAGCACGCGCCCGTCCGGCAGCAACGTGGCATGGACCGCCCGCGTCGGCCAGGTCTGCAAGGCAGTCCACTCGCCAACGGCGCTGGCTTGGGCCTGACTTTGGAGAGTTGCTGCGCCGGCGAACAGCATCAGCACCAGAGCGGATGCGCCGCATCGCCGAAGGAGAAAACCACAGTGGCGCATAATATCCGCTCAGATTCAGCTACATGCGGCAGGGTTGCGCGCGCGAGCAGTCACTGGCCGGCATTGTTTGAACTTTCATCTGTCGGTCTGTCTTACTTTTTCTTTTACCGTAGGGCTACGGATCGTCGTACTGAAAAACAACTTAGTTCGGGCCGGGTGCTGACTGATGAGTGCTGCCTGCTGAGTGCTGACTGCTGAATGCCCAGCGTTGAATGCTTCCTTCTCGCCGCGACTCGCATCTCGGGGTTACAATAGCGCCGTTTATGTCTGACCGGCTTTACCTGAGCATCTGGTTTCCCAGCTTCCGCGCGCCGGAGATGATGCCGCGCCTGCTCTCCGTGCTCAAGCAATTCCCTTTCTCCGCTCAGCATGCCGGCATCGGATACATGGGAGTGCACAGCATCTCATGGGAGGAGCCCATACTTTTCGAGCAGACCTTTGACTATCGCGCCGATCCTGAGCGCGTCCTGGCCTTGGCCGCGGAGTTCCTGCATGACGACAACGCTTACGAGCTCGACGCCATGTGGGACCTCTGGACGCCTCTCCAGGAAGGCGACTTGGATACCACGTGGGTGCTTGAGCCGCAGAAGGTAAAGTTCACCGCCTTTGGCGCCGCCTTTGAAGATGCCACCTTCCAGCAGAACGGCCACATCCAGGTTGACTTCGGCTTGGACACGCCGTTTCTCTATGAAGAGGTGGACTTCACTGAGGCAGTGGAAAAGCGCATCAAGGCCAACGTCCAGAAACTGATCAACTTCACCAACGACGTGGAAAAGAACTGCGGCATCAGCGGCCGCGTCCTCTGGTCAGAGTCTGAAGACAACCTTGCCCAGAAGCTCATCGAACGCCTGCAAAAGGTGCAGTAAGCCAGAGGCCGCGCGATTCAGCCGTTAGCTTCGTCTGGTTCCGGCGATTTCGAGCGATTGCAGCGATTTCGGCGATCCACCGCCAAGAGCCAATTACCAACAGCCGTTTCTGTTAAAATTCCCCCGCCACTTCGCCCCATGGATCCGAAAGACCTGTCCACGCAGGAGCTTCTGCGGCTGTGTCTGGGAACGCAAGACCCAGCCTTGTGGCAGGAGTTCGTCCGCCGCACACGCCCCTGCATCGCAGGCACCGTCCTCAAGACCATCCGCCGTTGGGCCGCGCCCCAACCCAGCTTCGTCGACGACTTGGTCCAGGAGATCTACGTCAAGCTCTTTGACAAGAACTACAAGGCTTTGCGTGCGTTTCACTGGAACCATGAGAACGCCCTCTTCGGCTTCCTTAAGACCGTAGCTTCCCGTGTGGTTTACGACTATTTCCGCAAATTCAGACCTGAAGAAGTAGATCCGGAACCAGTCATCCCCATCCTGCCCGCCCCCATCCCCCACCCCGACCAACAGCTTCGGTTCGACGAGATCCTTCGCTGCCTGTACCAACTCAAAGATGAGCCCAACTGTGAACGCGACCGGGACATCTTCCTGCTCTATTACGCTCACGGCTTCACCGCCGACGAGATTTCCCGCCTCGCTGGCATCGGACTCAGCGTAAAGGGCGTGGAAAGCACTCTTCTGCGCATGGTACGGCGCATTCGCGAATGCCTTGGCCGCGCCCCCAAATAGACTGGCGCCGCCCTGTGCACAGCCCAGCCCACGCCGTGCACATGTCTTGAACTGTCCAAACCGTCCCCTTTTCCGCACCGGCTCACCCCATGTTCCCTTTCGACATTACACCCCGTCGCCCGGACCCCGTAGCGGATTTCGCCAATTTGCACATCTTATTCGTTCAGTTCCTTTTGGCCATTCTCTGCGTTCTGCCTGAGTGATGGGATATATAATTTCCAGTTCCCTTAAGACACTTTCATCGGCTGAATGCCGGACGCTGAAACCGCAAGTTGAGCGCTGTTGCCTTAACCAAACTTGACAGTCTTAAGCGATTTTGTGTGACGAATTGCCAATTGCTAAGTGCTAATTGCTGGATCCTTTCCAAAGGACAACGGCCATCATTTACGTTAACCAAGAGTAGGGAACAAGGTGGGCAAATTGGAACCTCAATATGAGCATCTGACAGACGCTCAGATTGAACACTACGGGGAACCGACAGCCGGTGCGGGGCCGGACCAGGACCAAAAGCTTGAGGCGCATCTCGCCGAATGTCCCGGCTGCCGCACTCGTGTGCTCGAGTTCCATCGTGCCCGCTTCACTCCCCTGGCCACGACGGCCAGATCCGGGTCCGGTTCTGCGGCTGATTCAGGGACCGTTCCTGGGACCGAATCGCGGTCTGGTTCCGGGGAGGATCTCGGGGCTCATTGCGGCTCTAATTCGATGACGGACTCCTCCCCCATCGCCGACAGACGTCCCGCTCGCCGTCCTGACTGCCCTCCGGAAGACACCCTGCGCGACCTCGCCGCCGGCCTCACTCCGCCAGACCAGGCCGCCCCGCTCATCCAGCACGCCGCCCAGTGCGACCATTGCGGCCGCATCCTCCGCATGTACGCCGAGGACTTCTCTGACGACCTCACCCCGGAAGACCAGGCCGTACTCTCTAAGCTCAAGAGCGCGTCGCCCAAGTGGCAGAAAAAGCTGGTACGCGATTTGCTGGGTTCACAATCCGTCGCCGCGGCTGATACTCCTTCTCGCTCGATCTTCAAACTGCCCTGGTTCCGCTGGCTGTTGGTTCCGGCGACAGCCGCCGTTGTCGTGGCCGCTGTTGCGCTGTTCATATCGCAACAGCAACGCGAGAATAGCCTAAGTACCGGCCCTTCTCCCACTGCTTCAACAAATGTGGACACTCAACGCCAGGTCGAGAAGCTGCTGGCGCAAGCCTATACCGAACAGAGGACCATAGAGATGCGGATCCCCTATGCGTCCCATTCAGACTTCAATCAGACGCGCTCCGGTGAACCCGGCTCCCTGCTCAGTTCCCCAGAATCCTTGCGCAAGGCGGCAGACGAAATTGCTTCACAACTCAAAAGGAACCCCGATGATCCGCAATGGATGATGATCAGGGCAAAGCTCGATTTAGCTGATTGGCGCTACAAGTCGGCTTTTTCCACGTTGGACAAGATCGACGACGCCAAAGTTCTTGAGTCACCCGAGTTCTTATTGACTCGCTCCCTAGCGCTGTACGAGAAAGCGGAAGCTGAACATAACGGCGCGCAACTTTACGGCCAAGCAGTCGATTTACTTACCAAGGTACTTGAAAGAAACCCTGATGATCCCGTGGCTTTATTTAACCGGGCGCTAGCTTGCGAAAAGATACCTGCCGTCGACTGCGCTTCGACTGATTGGGAACATCTCATCAAAGTCGAAAAGGATCCTTCCTGGAAGGCTGAAATCGCCCAGCACATAGAACATATCCAGCAAAAAAAAAAGCTCGGTCCTTAAATCTTCGAAAGCTCTCTGATTCGTCAGCAGCTTTGGACCAACTCACCAGCGACCAAAGGATTACACCTTTCCAAAGCGAGGCGTTTCTCGATCTTGCGCTTAACAAATGGTTAATTGCGACGCCCCGGCCAGAAGCCGCTCTCCAGCAATTGGCAAGGCTTTTGGTCCTACACCACAATGATCGCTGGCTCTTGGATCTCCTTGCTAGCGAATCCTCCCCGATGGCATTTGAGTCCTTCTTGAAGGCGAGGGCCGCCAACCGCACGGGCGATTCGGATGAGGCAATCCGTTCAGCTGACATTGCAATTGACCTCTTTGTTCAATCACACAATCTGCCGGGAACCCTGCGGGCCGGCTTTGAAAGAGTTTACGCGTTGCGGAGGAAGTCTCGCGGGAATGAATGCGAGAAGGAGTCGGGCCGATTAAGCCGACTGGCTCGCCCAGCCAGCTATTCATGGCTGCAGACACAAATCCTGCTGGAGCGCTCGTCCTGCCTCGCTATGGATGGCAAGTTTGACATGGCGTGGAACACCGCGATGAATGCCCAGAGAGTGGCTGCACACGCTGGCTATAGATCACTTCAGCTTCGCGCAGTCGGCATGGAAGCATCTCTGCACACTAATGAAGGCCGCCTGGATCGGGCCTGGACCACAACCGCAAGAGGGCTGCATCTCTTTTTTGCAGAAGCTTTCCCACCAGAAAGAGGTTTCCAATTCTATTCGGAATTGGAGTTTGCCGCCGAGGAAGCAGAGCAATGGCATCTCGCCGTGATGCTTCAGAAAGAAGCAATTTCCTATATTCAGGCCCAAGGCCGTCATGATTTTGAGGCAACAGCACATTTTCACCTCGCTGCGGCCGAAGTTGCACTTGGCGACGCCCCGGGCGCCAGGACTGAAATTGAAGCGGGCCAGGAAGCCTTCCATCGGCTTCCCCAGGGCTCTTCAAGAGCCTTCCTTGAGGCAGAGTCGAAAATTGCTCTTGCTGGTATGGAAGCCAAGTTCGGTTCTCCCACGGCCGCGAAGGATTACCTCTCTGGTCTGGATGAAATCGTGTCCAAGGCTGAAAATTTCACGATTCAGCTGAGTTACGAACAAGCTCAAGCAGACATTCAAAAGGCACTCGGCGATCATGCAGAAGAATCACTCCACCTTAAACGTTTGGTCTCTATCGGGAACACCGGGTTTGCCTCCCTTGAGAGTCCTCGGGATAGATGGGAGTGGGAGCACACCGTTGGACAGGCGTATCGCAGACTTCTCGAAATAAAGCTTGACGACTCTCACGACCCGTTAAAAGCCTTGGCCGACTGGGAAAGCTATCGATCCACAACCTCTTCAAACAAGCGCCGATTACTGCCCAGTCTCGGCGCGACCAAGGTCGACCAACAGTTCCTCATTGAGCAAACTAAGACCCTACATGACTCCTCGGTCATTGTCTTTGCCGGTTTGCCTGAAAAATGGGTGGCTTGGATTGCCGATGATCGCGGGATTCGGCAAGTGACGCTGCCAGTCTCCAAAAGCGAGTTGGCCAGTCTTACAAAGGCTTTCCTGCTGCTGTGCTCAAATCCGGCCTCATCTGTTCAAAAGGTAAAAAGCACCGGTTTGCGTTTATATGAACTGTTGCTGGCTCCATTAGATCAGGAGATTCGGTTGCGAAACACCCTGTATATCGAGTCGGACGGGATTCTGGGAATGGTTCCCTGGACCGCCCTCACCACTCCCGACGGGACATATCTGGGGACCAGATTCGCCATTGTCAATGTCCCCGGTCTGGCCGTCTCGCCTGCCGCCAGTCAAGCGGAGCGGGCAAATCAGTTCTTGGTAGCGTACCCCGGGGCTGTAAGTCTGGCCGGAGAACTGTACCCGCCCCTGCCGGGCGCCCAGGAGGAAGCCACACGCCTGGCGACCAGCCAGAAGAACTCGGTGTATCTCACGAACAAGCAGGTCACGACTAGCAATCTGGCTAACGCACTGCCTCATGCTTCGCAATTTCATTTTGCGGGCCACGCCGTAACGCGTGAATTTGGAGGGGAATTGCTGGTGCAGGGACCAGATGGTGGAGAGCTGCTTTCGGCTTCCACGATATCTTCGCTCGACCTCTCCAGGCTCCGCTTAGCGGTTCTGGCCGCCTGCAGCACAGGCACCACGCTCGAGGCGTCGAGAAATCCGCATGGGCTTGTGGGAGCATTTATCCAGGCCGGGACCCACAGAGTCATTGCCAGCACTTGGGCTGTGGATTCCCAAGCTACGTCGGGGCTTATGTCCCGGTTTTATAGTCTTCTCCGGCGCAATCGCGACAAGGGCTCAACTGAAGCCGCGTGGCTCGAAGCTGTGATCCCGGCGTCCGTATCACACCCATACTATTGGGCAGGATTTCAGGTTTTTGGACTTCTAAGCTGATACCTGCTGTTGAGTTGCTGTTGCCGTTCAAGAGGAAGGAGACCCCGAAATGGATTTGAACCGCCGTTTTGTATTGAAGATGGTTGCATTAACTCCGCTCACCCTGCGAACGACTTTGTTTCAGGACGTGATGGAATTGGCAATGCCTAAGATAAGCAGTCGGCATCTGGACATCTTCTTACACGGATTTTTTCTGATTGAGGTCCAGGGCAAAAATCTTGTCATCGCATCGCCTAAGTACGAAGATCATGTCTTCGGGTATTGGGACCACACAGACCGCAAGCTGCATACTCCACCACCCGTAAACTCCACGGCGCCATTTCCGTGGATTGCCGCCCTCGACACGAAAGGCAATGCGGATAAATTTCCGAAAAGCCTTCTTCATTTCGGGCGTGGAGCGGTCGGTTCGGGGACAGGCCCTTTCATTCCTCCTCCAGATGACAAGCATCTTTATAAATGGTATTTAAGACTTCCACTACCTGCTCAAATCCGCGGAGTACGGCAAGGTGGCAACATCAGCGAAATGGCTATGAGCAGTAACAGCAAAATTGCCAAATCTGTTTATGATCATTGCGGGTACAACAAAAAGCTAAAGCTCATTACCCGGCTGCGCTACAACACTGTGACTCCCGTGAATATCTCATCAATAAATTTGTATGCAGAACATTGCTCTCCGCCAAATTTCGGTGACCTCAACAAGTTATTTTGTGAAACAGCGAAGTTGATGCCGGCATTTGACTTTGGATTCTCTGATAAACCCAAAGACGGAGCACATCTCCCCTGCCCTCACCGTTTCGACGAGAAGGCTCTATGTGAACTTAACAGCTACTTAGCCGACAACCCATGCAAGAAGGATTGCCCTTGTCCTCCAGGGCTCGACATGATCCGAACCGCAAATTGTCCGCAGTTTGGGATTACTGGAAGTTGACCTTTCGACTCGTTCGCAATGCTCAGAAGCTCAGGAAATTGGATACATAGAGGAGGAATTGCAATGGCACACGATCGCCGATCTTTCTTGAAAATGTTGACGATGACGTCAGCCCACCTTTATGCCACCCGGTTTATGGGACTAAGCCCGATGTCTGATATTCAGGACACACTACCGAGCGGCGCCGACGTGAATCTCGTTTTCCACGGCTTCTTTTTCTTCGACTTTCAAGGAGATGCTCTGGTCGTCGGATCGCCATTTTATAAAGATCATCTCTTCATGTATCGAGATCACGCCGAAGACGAGCTTCATGACATGCCAGAAGAGGTGGTTTCTTATGAAGACCAATTAATACAAGGTTCCGTTTGCTGGTCTGATGCGATTATGAGTTTGAGCAAAAGTCAGGCTTCCATCAGCGGTCCGGTGATTCCCCGCCAGTATTCGTCGGATCGACTGGGAAGCCTCCTGGTCTTACCGTACCCAAAAAAGGTTGTGCCTATAAGGTTTGGCGGATTGACCGACGAATTCGAGTTGGAAGGCACCATAGCACAGTATATTAAGCTTCCGTCAGACAAGAAGTGTGGGCTAGCAACTTGCTTGCAGTACGACAAGAAGAACAAGAGTGGGGAGCCGGATTTTGACGCACGCCACTACTATGCCGAACATTGTATTCCTCCAGGCAATGAAGGACTCAAACAGATCTTTACTGCGGCCAGAAATGGATTTGGTGGCACGTTCAAGGACAAGTTCGACTTGAAAATGACTCAGACCAAGCAGCTATCGCCGGATAGCGCAAAACTGCACGAAGAATCAAAACGCTCGATGGCACGGCTTGATGACGACGACTATAATGACGAAGCGGCGCTACGAGAACTGCGCTACGTCAAGCATAACCCTTGCAAACCCTTTGAAACACCCGCGGATCGATTCGCCGGTCGAGCGGGACGAATGCACGGAACAATAGGCCGAGATAGAGATCCTCGGTTGATACGAACTGCGAACTGCCCTCAGTTTGGAATACTTCCGTAAGCGGATCCGTCCTATCGATACGACCGCCGAATTTGCTTAGCGTTTCCTCTAGCTTTGCGGTATCCTCCAGTGTTTTTTGGAGGATACCGTGCTTACCTTTTTCCGCACGCTCGCCATCATCGCTCTGATCGTCGTCCCTGCCCTCGCTCAGCAGAAGCCAGCTGCCAAGCAATCGGCCGCCGCCGGGCCCGCGCAGTCGGCACAAAAGGCAGCCGGCCAGGCCAAGCCGCAATCGCAGCCGCACGCCCAGCCCGCTCCACTCGCCCAGCTTGACCCCACGCTGCTCCAATCCCTCCACTGGCGCTCCATTGGCCCTTTCCGTGGCGGACGCACGCGCGCCGTCGCCGGGGTGGCCAGCCAGCCCAATGTTTTCTATATCGGCGTGTGCAATGGCGGTGTGTGGAAGACCACTGATTACGGTCGTACATGGAAGCCAATCTTTGACGACCAGCCCTCCGGCTCCATCGGCGCGGTTGCCGTGGCGCCGTCGGACCCCAACATCGTTTATGTAGGCAGCGGCGAAGGGCTCCACCGGCCCGACTTATCGGTCGGCGACGGCATCTACAAATCCACCGACGCCGGCAAGACCTGGACGCATCTTGGCCTGAGGGATGGCCAGCAGATTCCGCAGCTCGCCGTCGATCCCAAAGACCCCAACAAGGTGTTCGCCGCCGTGGCGGGGCATCCTTACGGGCCGAACGCGGAGCGCGGCGTCTATCGCTCCACAGATGGCGGCCAGAACTTCCAGAAAGTCCTGCCAACCGCAAACAGCACGCGCACAAACAGCGCTTCGCCATCAGCCAACGCTCCCAGCGCCTCTGAGCTCAGCGAAAACGTCGGTGCCGATGATGTTCTCATCGATCCGAGCGACTCCAATATCGTCTACGCCACGCTCTGGCAAGCCCGCCAAGGACCGTGGGAGAACGGCGCGTGGAACGGCGCGAACGGCGGCATCTTCAAGTCCACTGACGGCGGCGGAACGTTCCAGCAGCTCGGCGGCGGCCTGCCCGCTGGGATCATCCAGGCGCACATTGGCATCTCGCACAGCAATCCCAAGATGCTTTTTGCCTCCGTCGCCACCAAAGACGGCGTGAAGCTGTGGCGCACAGACGACGCCGGCGCAACCTGGCGCGTGGCCACCACGGATTCGCGTCCGGCGGGGCGCATCGGCGGCGGTGATCTGCCTGTGCCCGGCATCGATCCCAAGAACCCTGACGTGATCTACATGACCAGCACCGTCACCTGGAAATCCACGGACGGCGGCAAGACATGGACCGGATTCCGCGGCGCGCCCGGCGGCGACGACTACCAGAACATCTGGATCAATCCCACGAACCCGCAGATCATTCTGCTGGCAAGCGACCAGGGCGCCATCGTCACCGTGAACGGCGGCGAGACCTGGAGCTCTTGGTACAACCAGCCCACGGCGCAGATGTACCACGTGAACGCCGACAACGCTTTCCCCTACCGCCTGTGCAGTGGGCAGCAGGAGAGCGGCTCGGCCTGCGTCTCCAGCCGCGGCGACGACGGCCAGGTGACCATCCGCGAATGGCATCCCGTGGCTGCCGAAGAATACGGTTACGTGGTGCCGGACCCGCTTGATCCAGATATCGTCTATGGCGGCAAGCTCACGCGCTACGACCGTCGCACCGGCCAGGCGCAGAACATCCTGCCCAAACCGCTGCGCGGGCCGGACTTCCGTGTGCTGCGCACGGAGCCGATCGTCTTTTCGCCCAAAGGTCCGCACACGATGTACTTTGCTGCCAACACGCTGTGGCGCACGCGCGATGGCGGCCGTTCCTGGCAGCAGGTCTCGCCGGACCTGACGCGCAAAGATTTCGTGCAGCCGGCCACCATCGGCATCTACGGCAACGAGCCGACCGCCAAGCCCACGCAGCGCGGCGTGATTTATTCCGTGGCCATCTCGCCCCTCGACGACCAGCGCATATGGGCCGGCACCGACGACGGCCAGATCCACCTGACCACCGACGGCGGCGCGCACTGGAAGAACATTACGCCGCCCGACATGACACCCTTCCAGAAAGTTTCCATCATTGAGGCCAGCCATTTCCATGCCCAGACCGCTTACGCCGCCATCAACACCCTGCGGCTTGACGATCTGCGTCCGCACATCCTGCGCACGCGCGACGGGGGCAAGACGTGGCAAGAGATCGTCAACAGCATTCCCGCAAACGAAAATGTGAACGCGGTGCGCGAAGATCCGGTGCGCCGCGGATTGCTCTTTGCCGGAACGGAGCGCGCGGTCCACGTCTCATTTGACGACGGCGAACATTGGCAGTCGCTGCGCCTGAACATGGCGCCCAGCTCGGTGCGCGACATCATCATCAAGGGCGACGACCTGGCCGCAGGCACGCACGGCCGCGGCTTCTGGATTCTGGACGACATCACGCCTCTCCGCCAGCTCGATCCCAAAGTGCTCTCCGCCGATGCGTTCCTCTTCAAGCCGCAAACCGCAGTGCGCGTGCGCTGGAGCATGAACACAGATACTCCGCTACCGCCGGACTTCCCTGCCGGCGCCAACCCGCCCGATGGCGCTGTGATCGACTACTATCTGCAGTCCGCGGCCAACGGCCCGGTCACACTGGAAATTCGCGACAGCGCAGGCAAGACCGTGCGCAAATACTCGAGCGCCGTGAAGCCCGCCGGCATCGATCCCATGCTCAACATCCCGATGTACTGGGTGCGGCCGGCGCAAGGGCTCTCGGCTGAAGCCGGCATGCATCGCTGGCTGTGGGACATGCATTACGCGGACGTGCCCGGCGTGGAAACGGAGTATCCCATCTCCGCTGTGCCGCACAACACTGTTCCTACGCCGAGCGGCCCTTGGGTCATGCCCGGCCGCTATACCGTTGTCTTGACTGTGAACGGCAAGATCTATTCGCAGCCGCTAAACGTGAAGATGGATCCGCGGGTAAAGACTCCAGTCGCCGCCTTGCAGCAACAGTCCCGGACGAGTCAGCAGATCTACGCTCAGTTGCTTACGCTCGCACCCGCCGCAGAGCAGGCCACCGATCTACGCAAGCAGCTTGTGGAATTGACAAGCAAGGCGCCAAAGGACAGCGCAGCAGCAGCGTCGCTGGGCAAGCTCAACGAGCAGATGACCAAACTGCTGGGCGCGGCGACGCGGCGTCCTGGGCCGGGGAATGAGGCTCCCACGCTGGCCGGGCTGCGCGGGCGCTATCTGGCGCTCTTCAACATGCTGCAGGAAGCAGACGACGCGCCCACGTCGCAGGCCTTGGCCGCGCTCGCCGGTCTGGAAAAGCAGCTTCCGCCGCTGATGCAGCAATGGCAGCAGATCAAAGAGAAGGACATCCCTGCCCTCAATCAGCAGTTGAAAGCCGGGGGCCTGCCGGAACTGAAGATCGCCGCCATAGCGCAGCAGCCGCGAGCAACGGTCTCCGCCAACGATAAAGACGAGGAGTAGCGCACATTCAGGAGAGGCTGCGGAAATAGTCGCGCATCTTCTGCGTGCGATAAAGGAACCACCAACTCAGCGTGGCCAGTGCGCAGCCTTGAAAGACTGCGCGCCACGCTTCCGCCGGTCTTACTTTCCCCGCCAGACCTGCCGCGGCGCCATACCCTGCCACCACGCACCACAGCAGCACAAGCAGCAGTCGCCACCAGCGCCGGCCCATGACCATGCCATAGAGCATCACGCAGAACCCGAGCGCCAGCATCGCGACCAACGGCGCGGCCACGCGCATCCATTCCTCAGGCGTGACTCGTCGTCCGCCGATGCTGAATACGTCAAGGTGCAGTGACGCCAGCAGCAGAAGCAAGCAAGCCATAAAAATGAACATCGCGGCCAGCCCGCCGATGACCCACACAGCAACGGGCGCGCGCAGGCGATTCGTAGTCGATGGCGGGGCAGGCACTCTGGACAGATTCTAAATCAGCCATGTTCGCAGCGCTTGTGTTCCCGCATACGGGCAAAGCTTGATTGACACTGCGCTCCGCTCAAAGTAACCTTCGCTTGGAGTCACTTCATGAATTCGCGCGCTTTTTCCCTTGGCCTTATCTTGGTTGTTGCTTCCTTGCCGCTGCTCGCCGACGACCAACACCATCACATGATGGACCCCAATGAGAAGCTGGGCAGCGTGTCTTTTCCCACGTCCTGCGCGGCCGACGTGCAGAAGCCTTTCGAGCGCGGCGTGGCCCTGCTGCACTCTTTCGAGTACGAGTCGGCAGACAACCAGTTTCAGGAAGTCGCCAAAAAGGACCCGAAGTGCGCCATGGCTTACTGGGGACGGGCAATGAGCCTGTATCACCAGTTGTGGAACCGTCCTGCGAAAGATGACTTGCAGCGCGGGCAAGAGCTGATTGGCAAGGCGCAGCAGCTCAAGGCGGGAAGCGCACGCGAGCGCGAATACATTGATGCCCTGGCCGTGTTCTATCGCGACTCAGAAAAGCTCGACCACCACCAGCGGGCCGACGCCTACTCCAGGGCCATGGAAAACGTTTACCAGGACAATCCCAAGGACCGCGAGGCAGCGGTGTTTTACGCATTGTCATTGCTTTCTTACGGCAAGGCCGATGACCCGACCCTGGCCAATCCAAAGAAGGCCGTCGCCATTCTCGACAAGATCTTTGACGAACAGCCGGACCATCCCGGCGTGGCGCACTACATCATTCACAGTTGCGATAATCCGCAGATGGCCGGCCTTGGCCTCGCCGCCGCGCGCAAATACGCCGCCATCGCGCCAACATCGCCGCATGCCGTGCACATGCCGTCGCATATCTTCGCCCGTCTTGGACTTTGGCAGGAAGATATCGCCTCCAACGCCGCTGCGCTCCGTGCCGCGGACAAAATGGCCGACATGCATTTGCACGTGATGCATCATCGCATGCACTCCATGGATTTCATGCAATACGCCTATCTCCAGATCGGAGACGACGCCAACGCCAAAGGCATGTATGAGGCGATGATGACGTACAACCGCGCGGACATTGAATCTGATTACCAGGATTACTACGACGACATGCTGACCGGGTTCGTCGCGCGATACGCCGTGGAACGCAAACAGTGGAAAGAGGCCCTTGCTTTGGCGCCGAATACTGCCGCCACGCCCAGCATCCAGTTGCGGACATATTGGGCGCACGCGCTGGCCGCCGGACATCTGCACGATGCCACAGCAGCCCAGGACGCGCTGAAGACCTACGACTCGCTTCTGGACCAGGTGAAAAAAGGCAATAAGTCTTACCTTGCGGATGGCCTCAAGGACGAGCATGCAATTGTCCAGGCCTGGGTGGCCTACGCGCAGGGCAAAACAGAAGAAGCTTTGCGCATGCTGCGCGCCGTCGCCGACCGCGAAGACAAAGTCGGCAAAGCGGAAGTAGAGATTCCCGCACGCGAAATGCTGGCCGATATGCTCCTGGAGATGAACCGTCCCAAGGACGCACTCGCTGAATACGAGATCTCCCTCAAGACCGATCCCAACCGCTTCAACGGCCTCTATGGCGCTGCCCAGGCCGCTGAAAAACTCCAGCAGAAGGAAAAAGCCGCCAGCTACTACGCGCAGCTGCTGAAGAATTGTGAAGGCGTGAATTCAGACCGCCAGGAGCTGGCCCAGGCAAGAGTGCTGCTTGCCGGAAAATGACTTCTGCATCTCAGAATGGAAACAGTATTCCCTTGTCTTTCAGC
>DASVFK010000132.1:0-2981 GCA_036380095.1 Candidatus Angelobacter sp.
CGGGCTTCGCCGTCAAATACCTGGATGGAGACGCGCCACTGCGTACCCACTTTCTGGATGTTGCCGTGAAGCACGTAGCGGACCTGAAGATCGCGAGTGATCTGGAGCGGATCGCTGCCGGAGGCGTACTTGAGGATGGCCGCTGTGGGCGGAACGGTGAGGTGGTCCTGGCTGCCGAGCGCGGTAATGAGCGCGTCCGCAAATCCCAGCGAGAGTGATTCTTTTTCGTCTTCATCCAGCGCGTTGAGGAAGAGAAACGGCACTACGGCGATGGAAGCGGCAGTCGCAGCGGCGGCTTGCCTGGCTTTGGGCGTTTCACGTTCCGGGGCCTGCACGGGCGCAACAAACCGGTAGCCCTTGCGGGGAACGGTCTCAATAAAACGAGGCGAGTCGGCGGAATCGCCCAGAGCGTCGCGCAGGCGCACCATGGCTTTGTTCAGGCTGCGCTCAAAATCAACGTAGGTGCCTGCAGGCCATAGCTTCTGGCGAAGTTCGTCGCGGGTGACGATCTCGCCGGAGCGTTCTGCCAGCATCTGCAGGATCTGGAGCGGCTGTTGCTGCAGCTTGATGCGCAGCCCGGACTTGCGCAGCTCGCCGGCACGCAGCTCCAGCTCGAAGGCGCCAAATCGCAAAATGCTTGAATGAACCGGGACAGCCAAGTAAGCCCCCTGATTGGCCCCAAGTCTAACAGCTTCTAAATTGCGGAAGATGCACCCCCGCAGCGCCAGGGAACAATCGCATATTTCTACTGTGTTTTCAATCAGTTACACGGTAACAAACATGTCCTAGAAGGGTGCATTGTGCGCGCTGGGAGATCACGGCAAAGTGGACCATGGATGGCAAGCGAAATCACTCTTGAGGTGGCAACATGAAGAGAACATTCCTTACAGTATTGGTTCTTGCGGCGGTGGTGGCAGCCAGCCCCGCCCCGCACAATGCGTTCACTCCCGATACCGTTCCTTATGGACCGGCGCCGGCGTTCATTCCCGCAGGCGCACAGCTCGCCGTGCTGGAAGGCGATCCAACAGCTTCCACCGGTGACTTCACCGTTCGCCTGAAGATGCCGGATGGTTACAAGATCCCGGTGCACTGGCATCCCACGCGCGAAAACGTGACCGTGATCAGCGGCACATTCAAGGTCGGCATGGGCGAAACGTTTGACGAGAGCAAGATGCATACGTTCCCCGCAGGCAGCTTTGCCTATCTCGACCCGGACATGCACCACTATGCGATGGCCAAGGGACCGGTGGTGGTGCAGATACACGGAATGTCGCCGGTACAGTTCAACTACGTGAATCCCCAGGATGATCCCAGCAAGAAGTGACGCTGCCATCCGACGTCCCCGCCCTTCGCTGCGAGAGGAAGGGCGGGCAGGGGTAGCTTAGGCGGCAAGGCGATCTTTCTGCGCCGTAGGCTGCTGCTTGCGGCGCCACGCCAGGTAAAGCGACGTGAACAACAAGCCCACGATCAGGTACAGGAGGACCGCCGGAGTTGCGAGCTTCTGCTGAGGAAAAGTTGAAGTGGCGATGGCAATGGCCATGCCGGGATGGCGCATCGCCGTAGCCAGAGCCAGCACCGGACGATCTCTGTGGGCCGGACCGCCGAGCAGATGTCCGGCTGCAAGCCCGGCAATGATAAAGGCAGCGAACGCCGCCAGCGTCCCGTTTCCCACCAGCGACCACATGGCCTTTCCCGTTGTGAGCAGCACCGGAACAAATGCTGCCAGTAACAGAGCCATGGCGATTATTCCGACAGGCCGAGCCAGGCGATGGGACAGCTCGGGCAGCCAGCGGCGCAGGAGGATGCCGGCGGCCAGCGGCGCCAGCACCGCGCTAAGCACCACTTTCATCACTGTAGCTACGGGCACGTGAACGGAATGGCCGAATACGTTGCCCAGCACATCGATGGCGAAGGGCACGAACACAATTGCAAGCAATGACGCCGCCACCAGCAGGCCCACCGGATAAGACGACTCTCCCGCCGCCTTGATGGCTTTCCTGGGAAAAAGCGGCGGCACCGGTGACACGGCCAAGCCCACCAGGGCAAGCTTCACCGCTGGGTTGAGATTGAACCCCGCGGCCAGGCTCGCGGCCACAACGGGCATGATCACGTTCATCGCCAGCATGGAGCGCAGTAGCTGGCGCGGCCTGGTAAAGAGATAAAGGGCGTCCTGGTGAGTGGAGAGCAGTCCCACCGCAACCACGTTGAGCATGATACTAAGCTTCAGCGTCAACAAGATGATCATCGTCATGCTCATGCGTGAAACTCCGGGTTCACGGCCCTTGTTCATAGGCTGACAAATTGGAGAGCGGTGGTCTAGCGGAAAAGTTACGGGTCACGGCTCAAATTGAAGCAAGCGGCTCGAACCGCAAGAAGCCGCATGAGTTCGCCCGCCTGTTCTTGAAGATCGAGTAAGGGATGGCTCCTTCTTGCTGAAAGATTTTCCCCAAAAAAATAGGCGCAAGAAGCGGGCACAAAGAGAGGCAAGATTTTTCCGCAGCGATTGTTTCCTGCGAGTGACCACTCCCCCTCTCAGGCAGAACCGGCCTAGGCTTCCAGGCCCTTCTTGCAACGGAAGCACTTGAGGTTTCCTGAATCGTTCGTCACTGGTAAAATTGCAATGGATACTCGCCACGCCGTGTGGGGCTATAGCTCAGCTGGGAGAGCGCATCGTTCGCAACGATGAGGTCGTCGGTTCGATCCCGACTAGCTCCACCATTTTAGGCCTCTTGAAAACAAAGGCCAAACAGGTCTAATGGGCAGCCACATCGTAAACCACCTGCCCGCCAATCACCGTCATCACGTTCCTGGTCTTCAGAATTTCCGGCTCGGGAATTTTCATGATGTCGGCTGAGAGCACGGTGAAATCGGCCAGCTTGCCCGTGGAGATGGTTCCCTTCAAATCTTCTTCGAATGCCGCGTAAGCCGCCCACAGGGTAAAGGATTTGAGTGCCTGCTCGCGCGTCATGGCCTCCTCGGGA
>DASVFK010000133.1:0-26014 GCA_036380095.1 Candidatus Angelobacter sp.
GCCCAATGGCCGAATGCTTCTCTGTTCGTTTCATCCGTCGCTGCAAAACACCAATACCGGCAAGCTGACGGAGAAGATGATGGTGGACGTGTTCAAAAAGGCGAGAAAGCTTCTGGCAGCAACCTGAGCTTTGACGCTGGATGCGTGTGCTGCACCCTGACGGGAAGCTCAGCCACGATCCAGGCATCCCCGCGCAAGCAGCCGGATTCCAAGCTGAATGAGGTCTTTGTCCGCTTGAGGTTCGCATGAAATACTTCTGTACGCTTGCCCTCCTGCTCGTTTTCTCCTCCTCCGCATTTGCTCAGCAAGATTTCGTTGCACGGTATGAGGCGTTCGCCGGGTATACCTATTTCACCGCGCCCAAATTCAATCTGGTGCAGCGTGGTTACAACCTGGAGTTTGGAGTCAACCTGAATTCCTGGCTGACCATAGGCGGAGATTACAGTTGGTTTAACGGGCACAGCGACATCACGGTGCCTGATCTCACCAACTCGGTCAAGGCTCAGTTGGTCCCCCTGCTGCCTCTTCTCGGGCCCAATCCTGTGCTGCCCTTTGATTCCACGACTTACACCTTTACGGTGGGGCCGCAATTCAACTATCGCAGGATCAAATGGATGACGCTCTTCGTCCGCCCTGTCCTGGTTGGTCTCCATGAAAGCGCAAAACTCAAAGCCACCAGCCCCGCCTTGGCGCTGGCGATCCAGGCCCTGGCTCCCGGAGGAACCAAGACGGACCTTCAACCTGCTTACGGCGTAGGCGGAGGAATCGATCTTGGGCTTGGCCGGCACTTTGGGTTGCACGTAACTGCGGACTATGTGCATGTGAAACTCTTCAGCAATCTGCTGGCGGATGCCCGCAACGGAGTGCGCGTCTCCGTAGGGCCAAATTTCAAGTTTGGCCGGAACGTTGCGCCGATTCACTGATGAACCGAAGCAGCCAACCAATGCTGGACGCGAAAGGGTGAAGAAGGCAAGGTTTTACGGAGATGCTCAGACACCAGAATAGAGCTCTCAGGGCATTGCTAACCGCGGGGAAATTCACTAAAGTTCCGTAACGCTAGTGCCTGGTCAGGCACTATGTGTCAGGAACTTGCAGTGATGAGCGCACCTGCCAATTCTAAAACCGCTTCGACCAACCCATCCGGATCCAGCGAAAAAGGCGGTTTCTACCTCCAGCCGCGGACCAAGATCTGGATTCTGGGCATTTGCCTGGTAATGATGATCGGGGCGTCAGTTTACGCCGTCCTCCAGCCTTTGAATCCCGATCCCCTTGACGCCACGCTTGTCGGCCGGCTGTGGTATCCGCATGAAACCAATCCCTATGCCCGGCTCCAAGCTGTCCGCTGCGCCAACGATTACGCCTGCCGCTTGAACAGCGTGGCCGTCAACGGAACGGGAGACCTGCCGGAAGTATGGGCTGTGGGAAATGTTGGCTTGGTGCTGCATCGCAAGGCCGGACAAAGCAAATGGGAACAGCTAACGATTTCAGCAACCGAAGAGAAAGAGTCAGGCGCCTCCGCCAAGCCGGCGCCGACACCAAAATCGGCGCCGACGCCCGGGAAATCGCCCAATCCTGTGCCGAGCGCAACTCCCACGCCAACGCCAACTCCAGTGGTGCCTGTTCCATACCTGATCGGATTGAGTCTTGTGGACGCGCGAGGATTTGCTGAAGGCAGCGGCTTCCGACTGGAAGTGGAGTATGAAAAAGGCAGCGAGCCGGACCCAAAGGCCCAAGGCGCACCGCCGGAGTTAAGGGTCGTCGCGCAGTCGCCTGTTGCAAAGTCGCTCGTTCCGGCCAATTCGATCATTAAGGTTACACTGGCCCGGGCGCCACGCTCGAAGGCGAGCCTGTTACTGAATGCACTTGTGCCGTCGGTTTACGCGGAAGAGCTGGAAAAACAAGACAGGCAGGCGCAGCAACCCAATTCGTCTTCCGCCGGCAGTGGCCAGGCTCCACTTCCAGCCGGTCAGGCGTCAACGCTCGATGATGATCTGATTAAGGTCGATTGTAACCAGCTTGGGTGCGACGCGATTGGCCGAAGTGGCCGCATATGGATCATCAAGGACGCTCAGAACTGGAGATCTGGTTCAATTTTCTTCACAGACGTGAATGGCAATCCGATCGAGGCGCTCGTGCTGTTGTCCGCCCTCAATTCCGACGCGATGGTTGCCAAATCGGGAAGCAGGCTTTTCGTCTGCCGTCATTTCGTTCAGGGCCGGTATATTTGTACGCCTTTACTCACTGGAGGGTCCGCGACTGTTGAGAATCAGTTCAAGGGCACGTCTAATCCGCGGATACAGTTCGATAATGTCATTTTAGAAATCGGAGACTCTGGTTCGATTATCAGAAGCGTGAGTGGGAGCCCCACTGCGACTGCCGTACGCAGCGATACCAAAGCGGCGCTGCAGGGGGGTGTGGCTAGCTCCAAGCGCACCTTCATCGTCGGGGACCACGGCATCATCCTCAGCTCCACCGACGGCGGCAACACCTGGCGCCATGAAACCCAGGGCCCTGAGGGCGCTGCTCCCAACCATCGCTTGCCTGCGCTTTGGTATTGGATCGCGGCCGGCCTGTTGATTCTGACTTGCTCCGTGGTATTGACCGTTCCTCCTCCACCTCCGGTCACGGAATTCTCCGTGGCGGACTGGACCGTTACAGACGCGCCGCTCAAACCCGGCGACGTTGACTCCCTGGGCTTCACGCCGATGTCGCTCGGCCTTTCCCGTTTTATCCGCAATCCCAAGACGCAGCCGCCGGTGACCGTTGCCATTGAGGGCGAGTGGGGAGAAGGCAAGAGCTCCGTGATGAGCCTGCTGCGCGGCGATCTGGAGAAATCGCGCTTCCGCCCGGTGTGGTTCAACGCCTGGCACCACCAGAGTGAAGAGCAACTGCTGGCCGCGCTGCTGCAGCACATCAAGAACCAGGCTGTTCCGCCCTGGTGGCACATTGATAATTGGATCTTCCGTGCCCGTCTGATTCATTTTCGGTTCCGGGAAAAGTGGCCGCTGCTGGTCCTGCTGGTTCTGGGTTTGTGCGGTACCGTCGCTTTTGAACTTACCCGTCACGGCCTGAAGCTGGCAGACTTCGTCAACTTCGGCACAGACTTAATCACACTCATCAAGTATCTTCTACCGTGGTCCGGCCAGAAGGATTTGCCGCAGGACCTGGGCCACTTCAGCGTGGTGGCCACCGTGATAGCAATCTTTGCTGCAGTCTTCAGGAAGGCCAAGGCATTCGGCATCAACCCGGCAAAGCTGACGGACAATCTTCGTGATGCAGCAGCCATCAAGGATGTGAAGCCTGATCCCGGAGTGCGGCCGCGCTTCGCACGCGAATTCGGCGACGTGTGCAGGGCGTGGTCCTGGGGTGGGCGTCGCGTCATCATCTTTATCGACGATCTCGACCGCTGCCGACCCGAGAGCGTGGTGACCGTTCTTGAGTCCATCAACTTTCTCACCACGGCGGGCGACTGCATGATCGTGCTGGGCATGGCGCAGAACCAGGTCACCCATTGTGTGGGTCTGGGATTCAAAGACATTGCCCACGCCGAAGCTGCGTATCACGGGGGAGGCAATACTGAGCAGGAGAAAGCCATTGCCCGTTTCAATTACGGCGCGTTTTATATCAAGAAGCTGGTGAACATTGTGGCGCCACTGCCGAAAACCACGCCCGAGCAGCGCCGGCGCGTGCTGGAGGTCCGTGCGGCCGAGGTCCGCCGCCAGGCCGAAGAAGCAGGGAAGAAGGCGGCGCCGTGGCGGACCACCTTATGGAATGGGGTGAGCCAGGGCGGACGCATGGTTTGGAAAATCGTGCCGGTGCTTGCCTTGTTGCTGGCTGTTGCGCTTTCAGTCAGCATCGGCTACAGAGAAGGAAACTTGCAGAAGGGACCGGAAAAGCCAGGACAAACGTCGTCCAATCCGGCTCCGCCGCCACCGGCGCCAACTCCGCAATCCACGCCGGGCAGGGTGACAGGCCGGGCGCAGCCTCTTGTGTATGATCGCCCAACTTCCCAGCCGGGAATCCTGGTTGAGCCTGATAATTCCACCCGCGGAGTGTGGTGGTCGTATGCAGTCGACGCTCTCTTCCTGCTGCTCCTGTTCGGGATCCTGGCATACCAACTGAGCGCCCGCACCAACCAGGACGCGCAGAATTCTCCGGAATTTGAAGACTCATTGAAACTGTGGGGCCAGTACATTGTCGGGGTCTGCGATACGCCGCGGGAGATCAAGCGCGCGCTGAACGATCTCCGCTATCAAGCCATGACCCAGCGCAGCAACGGCCCCAGCATCACTCGCGGAGAAAGACTGGCCCGCGCGATGCGGCAGTTTGTGACCGGCCGGGCCGAGGCGGCGCCGCTGGAAACACGCGTGGATGAAGCTGCTCTTCCCCCGCGCAAAGCGGCCGAACTGGCCAGCCTTACGGACGATGAATTGAAAGCATTTCTTGACCCGGACAAGCTGGACATGAAAGGCTCAGAGAACCTCCAGCGTTTGATGGAACTGAAGCGCGAGCACTTGAGACATTTCCATCGCTGGATCGGCGAAGTTGCGCCTGCGACCGCGCTCGTAGCCCAAGGACTTGAGGACGCTCCGCCCGCGCGCGCCGCGCATCAGGCGTGAGTGGCGAACTCGGCGCTGAAAATTCCCGCAAGTGCTTTTTCGATCAGAGTGTTGCCGGGACCAGAATCTGCACCTCCTGCGGCTTGAGTGCCACCGGCAACGAGGCCAGAGGCAGGCCGCGTGTGCCATTCAGCGGGAAGACTTGTCCGGGATTCATCTGCACAGCGGCGTTGCCAGACGAGCCCTGATTGCTGTACGCGATCTTGAAGTTGCGCCCGCCCTGGCTCAGGTCGAAGTCGACCAGGACGGAGCCGTTAAACGGACGGTCGAAAGAAGTGTTGGCCGCTACTACCACTTCGCGGTCGGTAAGAATGCGCGAGAACACGATCAAACCGCCGTTGCCGAGGGAATGCCCGAAGTCGCGGTTGTTGCCGGAGACTGGGCGGAAGTAAAGCCGGCCGTAGCGTAGCGGCGCTTCGCTGGCGCGCAATTGGGCCAGGCTCTGGATATCGACATAAAGCGGGTGGGTGGGATCAAAGGCCTGCGGCTTGCCCCACAAAGCTTCGCGGACGGACTCCATGCTATCCAGCGTGGCATGGCCGGCGCCGTCATTGGTCCCTTGCAGGCCCTGCTCGGCGCCGTAATAGATGCACGGAATTCCCTGCAGGCAAAACAAGACGGCCAGGCCCAAGGTGACCTGGTTTTGCGGCGTGCCGGGGTTGTTGAAGCGTTCATTCTGGTCGTGGTTTTCAAGAAAGCTCACAAAATAACGCCCAGCTTCGCCGTGGGAGCTGATGAGATCTTTCTCCGCTTCTTTGCGGGTTTCAAAGACCTGGCGCACGGTTTCCACCGGGGCCAGGCCCTTGGCCACGCGGGGCAGCACGAAGAAGAGTGGAAAATCGAGAGCCGCATCAATGCCGAACCCGTCCGTATCGCTGCCGCTGCGGCCGATGAAACGGTTGATCTGGTTTTCGCTGTCGTAGATTTCGCCGAAGCTGAAGAAATTCTTCTTGCCGATGCTGAGGGCGTACTCGCGCATGGCGTTGCCGAAGGTCTCCACCAGGTCCGGGCGTATGTACTTGACGGTATCGATGCGGAAGCCGTCAACATCGTACTTGGCGATCAGGTACTGGTAGGCGCGGATGAGGATCGACAGGACCGGCTGCGGTCCGTATTGCGTGCGTAGCCGCTCCTCACCAGAGACCGTGGCGTCATACTCGGCCACTAACTGGCGCATGTTGCCGAAGTCTCCAGGGACAAAGCCATGCGCGTCGGGCGCATCAGAAACCTTGCTGCCACGCCGGCGGAAAAACTCCGGATGCTGCAAGTCCGTGGGCCAGACGGCGTCATCCACGGAAAGTTTGGGCGGCTGCGGCAACTGGTTGTCTTCCCAGTCCGCGCGAGGGAATCCCAGGCCGTTGAGCCATTCCACATGGAGCTCGCTCCCCAGCGGAGCATTCAGCAGATTTGGGTCGGTGACGGAGTCCACCACGCGGTGATCCGCCAGAAGATAATCAAACACGCGGCCGGCGTGGTTCAAGACAATGTCCAGCACCACGTACATGCCGCGGGCGTGCGCTTCATCCACCAGGCCGGCGAGTTCACGCTCGGCGGTGGCGCGCGTGCCGTCGCTCGCAAAGCGCTCGTCGAGGTTCAGGAAATCCTGCGTGGTATAGCCGGGATAAGTGAACTCGAAATTCTCGGGTCGCGAGTTCTTGAGCACTGGCGAAAGCCAAATGGCGCCGACGCCGAGTTTCTGCAAGTAGCCGAGCTGGTGGCGCACTCCCTCAAACGTGCCTCCCTGGCGAAGGTTGAACTTCTGGTCCCATGGCGACCGCGGAGGCTTCTGGCCGTTGAACCTGTCCGTCACCAGGAAGTAGATCCAGCAGTCGCGCCAGTCAGTGGGCGAAGGGAAGGGTGAAGGGATGGTGACGGGCTGCCCGTCAAGGATGATGGTCTTGGTTGTGTGCTGGAGCGCTTGTTGTTGCGATGCGGCGATGGGAGCGGCGACTTCCAGGATGGCAGTCGGCATGAGGTCCTCCTTCTTGCGTTATGGATGGTGGAGGGGCCGGGGTGGCAAAACAGAGTACGTGGATAGTTTAAATCGGATGGAGTAGAAATCGCCAAGGGCGCAGCGCGAAGTGGGACTTGCCTTTCACTTTTTCGGTGGCGGAGAGCCTTCTCCCATTCGGCTTAAGGCTCGCTTGGCCTCAGTGGAATTAGGATTGATCTTGAGCGCCTGTTGGAATGCTGCAAGCGCTTTCTCGCGCTGGCCTTGGTCCGCGTAGAGCATACCCAGAACAGTCCATATGTGGTCATCATCCTGATTCTTGGCGGCGTATTGTTCCAGTTTTTGGATCGCGAGAGAATAGTCCCTTTGATCGAGCGCGGCCTGCGCTTGCTTGAGCTCTACCGGAATGCCATGGGCCTTGGCGAGTTCCTGGTATCCCAGGGCGAGGATCACGCCGGTTACGATGACCGTTCCCCATTGAAAAGCCTTGTGATGCTGGGCAAACCCGCCCATGGGGACGCCGAGCAGCAACCCTGTCACGAATCCGCCCAGATGGCAGAAGTTATCGACATTCGCGCCAAAGAAGGACACGCCGGACCCCAGGGCGAAGTTCATGACGACAAAAAATATCATGCTGCTTACGACGGACTTGCGCTCAGCAGCAGAGAGGGAAAGATTGCCGAACTTCACTCCTGCGAGCAAAGCGCCGGCCAGCCCAAAAACGGCCCCGGAGGCGCCGACCTCCATGTGGCGAGGGTCATGCGCGATGCTGAGAAGTGCGCCCCCGATTCCAGTGAGTTGATAGATGAAGAAGGTCTGGAGTTTGCCAAAGAGCCGCTCTGACAGCTGACCCAGGCTCCACAAGCACCACATATTGATGGCGAAATGAAATAATCCAGCGTGGACGAACCCGGCCGTGACCAGCCTCCAGTACTGGCCGGAAAGCGTCGCTGGCCCGTAGTTTCCACCCCAGGTATAAGCGGCGCGCGGGTCGAAGTCGATGAATCCTGCCCCAGTCAGGACCATTCCAGCAAATACCGCCAGGTTGATCGCCACCAGCGACGTGGTCGCCGGATAATCGCGCATCGTGCCGGTCGTCATGGTTCGACGCGCGCGGCTCGTGGCGCGTCCAGCGCAGCGATCGCACAGAACCGGCGCCATGCCGTCTTCATTGACGGGAAGCTCATCGCCGCATTTTAGACATCGAGGCATTTCCTAACAGGATACACAACGGCGGCCTTATTTCCGAATTGCGTCCGTTTTGCTTGCTCCCTGGCCTTTGAGAAAAAGCGCAATTTGCCTGCTTGGCTACTCAGGCAACTCGCTCCACCTCCGGTGCGGTGGCATCGCGCAGTTCCACAAATTTCTTCAAGGGTACTTTCAAGATAGTGCACCGTACAGTCTTATACTTCTCGCGTACAATCACTATTCAGCAGTACAATTGCGCGATAGTAGCGGCGAAGGAGAAACATGCACAGGCATTTTCGGCTCTTTCTCAGGGCCACGTGGTGCGGCATCGTCGGCTTACTCATCTCGCTGCTGGCTGCCGTGGCATGGACGGCCCTCATCGTTGCAAACACAAGGACGACGCGCAACATCCCCTGGTCCGTGCCGGTAATGGCGCTGGTCTTGTGGGCGATGTGGCGTTACTGGGGCGGCGCCGGATGGCCGCGCAGCACTTCTGAAACTCGCCGCCGCTACCTGCGCGCGAATCCTGTTTCCGCTCCTGGGCTCATGTGGAGTCTGGTGGCGGGCGTGCTCGGAATTGTCGCCCTGGCCGGCTATTGGATCGTTTTCTTCAATTTGTTCAAGATGAAGCCGAATGCCATTCCCGATACTTCCACCTATCCCGCTCTTCTCGTCTATCCCATGATCCTGATGGGGTCGCTGGTGTCGCCGTTCTCTGAGGAAGCAGGCTTCCGGGGATACAGCCAGCTCATGCTGGAACGCGATTTTCGGCCGGCAGCCGCCGCGGTGATTGCGTCAGTATTCTTCGCCATCGGACATCTGAATCATGGTTTTTACTGGCCCAAGCAGCTGATCTACTTCCTGGTTGGAGTGACGTTCGCGGCGATCGTGACGCTCACCAACTCTATCCTGGCCAGCATTCCGGTGCACATCATCGGCGACCTGGTGTTCTTTCTTTTCGTCTGGCCCCACGATGCGACGCGGCGCTTGGTCCGGGAGCAGGGAACGGACGGATGGTTCTGGATCCACGTTGCCCAGGCAATCGTCTTCACGGTGCTTGCCGTGATGGCGTTCAAGCGGCTGGCGAAGTTGGGGCGGGCCATATCGCCGGCGGAACACGGCCCGGCGTGGGGTACCGCGAGCGCCTGATGGAATGCCGCATGATTTGTTAGAATTTTCTTGTGGAACAGTCGCTGCTGAACCGCCAGATTTCGAAGCGCCCCGACAAATGCACCTTCCAGGGCCGCATCTTTTTTCTAACCGAAGATCCCGAGTTGATTCGCCGCCAGTTGGCTGGGGAAGACCTGCCCTGGGACACCAAGAACCCGCAGAACAATCCCAAGCTGCGTGACGACATCTCCACCGATGAGATCACGCCGGCGCACATCTGCTTCTTCTTTGATGAGACCCTGGGCGAGTTCCCTTACACCGGCCTGAAGTGCGGCAATGAGGTGCCGATCAAGCGCGGCGACGTGAAGAAAGGCGGCTTTGTGGCGGCGGTGAGCGGGAAGCGGCGGGGCAAGGGATCGAGCCGCGAGCAGTCGCCCTATGCGGAGCTGTGCGCGGGCATCAAGCTGGTGATCGCGGAAAATATCGAGCGCATCTACAAGCAGAACTGCCAGAACCTGGGCGTGCTGACCTCGACGGACTTCAGCCTGATCGACAAGATTCGCGCGGGAGAAGAAATTCCCCTGGCCAAGTTCACCGAAGGCGAAGACGACATCACGCGCCAGGTGATCGAATACGGCGGCCTGTTCCCCTTCAACGTGGCGCGCATGCAAAAGAGGACATTTTTGCCGCCCATCGCGACCGGCAAGCGGCCCATGACCATTGCCGAGAAAATCTTTGCCCGGCACATGATCAACGAGAAGGGCGAGGTCGGCGTTCCTTACGTCAAGCCGGGCGATTCCGGCTTTGCCCGGACCGATCTGCGCTTTAGTCACGAGTACGTGACGCCCATGGCGGCGATCTTCTTTGAGCATTTCGTCGGCAAAGAAGCCAGGGTGAACGATACAAAGACCGTGGTTTTCTTCCGCGATCACCTCACTTTTCTGGATGAAGTTCTCTCCGAGGAAAAGCGCAAGATGGGGCTTCTGGACCTGGCCGGGCAGCTCAAGCTGAAGCAGGAAGATTTCGCCCGGAAGCAGGGAATCAAGCTGCACGGCGAGCTCAAAGATCGCAAAGGCTCGGAAGGCATCTGCCATTCGGTGATGGCGGAGAGCTATGCGGTGCCGGGCGAGCTGAACGTGGGATCGGATTCGCATACGCCGCACGTGGGTGCGGTGGGCTGCGTGGCGTTTGGCATCGGCACCACGGACGTTTTCAACTCCTGGATCACCAAGGATGTGCGAGTGAAGGTGCCGGAATCGGTGAAAGTGGTTTTCCGCGGCAAACGCAAGCCCAACGTCACGGCGAAAGACTTCATCCTGCTGCTGCTGAGCATGGAATACATTCGCAGCGGCAAGGCCTTGGCCAAAGTGATGGAGTACACGGGCGAGGCCATTGAAGAGTTGAGCGTGGACGAACGCGCGACCATGACGAACATGGCGGCGGAGATCGGCGGGTTTACTGGAATCGTCGCCCCGGACCAGAAGACGGTGGAGTTCCTGATGGAGCGGCGCGGCATGGCGCGCGCGCAGGCGGAGAAGTACTGCGAAGGGCTGTACAGCGATCCCGATGCGCAGTACGCGCATGTGATTGAAATCAATGCCGACGAGATTTCACCGATGGTGGCCACGCCGGGCGATCCCGGCAATGGCAAGTACGTCCGCGAGCTGAATACGCCGGTGCCGGTGGAGATCGCTTACGGCGGCACTTGCACCGCGGGCAAGAATGCGGACATGGATATGTACGCGGCCGTGCTCGCCGCGGCACTGCAGGAAGGGAAACGGGTGGCGGGCTCCTGCAAGTTTTACATTCAGTTTGGCTCGCAAGCAACTCGAGAATATTGCGTTCGCAAAGGGTACCTGGACGTCTTCAAGCAGGCCGGCGCGATTGTGATCGAGCCCAGTTGCGGCGCCTGCATCAATGCCGGCCCGGGGGTTTCCACGCGTCCGGAACAAGTCGTTATCAGCGCGCAGAACCGGAACTTCCCCGGTCGCAGCGGCCCGGGTCAGATGTACCTGGCCAGCCCGCTCACTGTGGCAGCAAGCGCAGTCGCGGGCTACATTGTGGAATACGAGCCGAGCGGCCAGAGAGAGCCGGTGATGGTGTAAGACGGCACTTAGCACTTAGCAATTAGCAATTGGCCTTGCCATTTTGCCTCTAGGGAACTGGAGCTCGTGACTGTAAAGGGAACAGCGCAGGACGATCGGGAGACGTTTGAATTCACAATAGAGCCGTTTGTTTCTGGTGGTTTCCTTTTCTACATCCGATTCAGGGGGGACGGGCGAAGCAATGTGACTGGCGCTGGTGTCTGGCCGAACATCGAAAAAGCAAAAGAAATTGCCGAGCAGGCGGCAACAAGGCTGTTACACGGTGCAAAGGTAGACTGGCAGAGTGCCTAGCCGGGAACTGGTGTGGGCAATGGCTGAGCGGCGGCTTCTCGCATTTACCTTTCGGCCCTCCAACTCACCCGTTTGCTGGTGCATTCCGGCTGACTGCCAATTGCCAATTGCCAATTGTTCTTGTGCTGTTTAAAATCATTTGTTTACCATCAGTTCCTATTCACCTCACGGAGAAACGACCCTTATGGCTTATGTCATTGCAGAGCCGTGCATCGGCACCAAAGATTCTGCCTGTGTGGACGCCTGCCCGGTTGATTGCATCCACCCCAAGAAAGATGAGCCCCAGTTTGAAGGCGCAGACCAGCTCTTTATTGATCCTGTGGAATGCATTGATTGCGGCGCCTGCGTGCCAGTGTGCCCGGTTTCGGCGATTTTCGCGCTCGACGACCTGCCGGAAAAGTGGAAGGCCTACACGGAAAAGAACGCCAAGTATTTCGGCCGCTGAGCCTGACCAGCTTCAAACCCACGCGCAGTCGCACGGCTGCGCGTTCTTTATTTCTGAGAGAAGTTGTGCTGAAAGCCTCCGTGATCGCTCTGCTTTCGCTGACGTTCGCTGTGTCCTGCGCGGCGCAGGCGCAGGAGAAGCTCTTCGGTTTCACCGCCGCCAGCTTCAAGGACTCTTCCGGCCACGTGCTCCCTTACCGGCTCTTTATTCCCCCTGCGTACGACGCGCAGACAAAGTATCCGTTGATCCTTTGGCTGCACGGTGGCGCCGGACGCGGCAATGACAACCAGCGCCAGATCTCCGAAAACAACCGTTTCGGTTCGCAGCTATGGACGTCAGACGACCTGCAGGCCCAGCGCCCTTCTTTCGTTCTCGCACCGCAATGCCCGGAGAACTACCTTTGGACCTCCGGCCGCAGCGGCGAGCCCGGCCGTTATCTCGAAGCCGCCATGGACCTGCTCAACCAGATCGTCAAGCAATACGCGATCGATCGCGACCGCATTTACGTCGCGGGGCAATCCATGGGTGGCATGGGCGCATTGGCCCTGGTGGCTGCGCATCCGCATACGTTCGCCGCGGCGGTTACGGTTTCAGCCGACATTCCCGCCGCCAAGGCTGCGTGGCTCGCCCCTACCGCCCTCTGGGTCTTCGTCGGCGAAAAAGACGAGCTGATTTCCATCGCCAACATTCGCGAACTGGCCCATGCTGTACATCTGGCCGGCGGCAACATACGATTGACGCAGTATCCCGGCGCCGGCCACGACATCTGGGAAAGAGCATTTGCGGAACCCCAGTTGCCGGCGTGGCTGTTGGCCCGGAAAAGGGATGCCTCGCGCTGAAGCCGCCTTTCGCTTCGGCGGACAAGAACTTTTGCTCGACTGACCATGCCCAAGCAATCGGAAGCCCTGGTCTTACGCACCTATCCGTTCCATGAAGCGGACCTGCTGGTCACGCTCTTCACGCGCGCGGAAGGCAAGCTCCGAGGTGTGGCCAAGCATGCTATGCGTTCGCGCCGCCGTTTTGGAGGCGCGCTGGAGCCGCTTACTTACGTCATGGCCCACTGGCAGGAAAAAGAAAAGCAGGAGCTTGCGCGACTGGACTCCTTTGACATCCTTTCCTCGCCGCTCACGCTGGAAGTGAGCTACCCGCGCGCCGTCGCCTTGAGTTACGTGGCGGAAGTGATGGACCAGCTTCTCCCCGAGCGCGAGCCCAATGACGACATTTTCCGCCTGGCTCTCTCCGTTGTACGCCAGCTCACGCCCGGCTCCATCTGGATGCCGCTGACTTATTTTGATCTCTGGATCGTGCGCCTGATCGGCCTGCTGCCTGACCTCCACGCCTGCGTCGCTTGTGGGACTGCGCTCAACGGCAGCAAGGCCTGGTTCCATCCGCTGGCGGACGGCCTGCTCTGTGTGCGCGATAAGCGCCTGGCCAGCACCGAGATTTCCGCCGATTCGCGCACCCTGGCCGCCAACATGTTTCGCACTCCGATTGAGAGCTTCGCCGGAGCGCCCTGGCCGCGCCCACGCGCTGCCGATCTGCGCAAGTTCCTCGCCCAGCGCATTGAGCGCCATATCGAACGCAAGCTGGTGACGGCGGCGATGCTGGAGAGAGTGGATTAGTTTTGTTCTGAAATCCCGAGCGGAGCGAGGGATCGCTATAGCCAGATGACCCTGGCGTGAGTTGACCAGCGCATGAATCCTCCGTTGTTGCTTTTGAAGCGAATAGGGATCCCTCTCCTTCGCCTTCGCTCCGGGTCGAGATTTCAGAAGAAGAAACGGACAAGCTGGTGACGGCGGCGATGCTGGAGAGGGTGGAGTAATAGTGATCTTCAAGCTGGCATAGTTATCCAACTAGACTTATTATGTTCTTTTCTGCTTGAGGAAGTTCATAGCTTCCTCCAAGGAAAGATCATATGAATATCATCTATCGCTCTTTTTGGCTTGCCTTTCTGCTTGCCCTCGCGATTGTTGCCGCCGGCTGTGGTAGCGGGTCCTCGCCTTCCGGACCACCGATTACCGGCCCATACAGCACTGCGACTTTGAGCGGCAATTACGCTTTTGTCTTTTCCGGGAAAGATGCCGGCGGCTTTTTTGGATTAGCCGGAAGTTTTCAAGCCAATGGCGCCGGCGGATTGAGCGCGGGCTTGATGGATATCAATATGGGCTCTGGGATTTCTTCCAGCGTTCCCTTTACCGGAACCTACACTGTGCTGGCCAACGGCCAGGGCAGCGCAATGCTCACTGCTGCCGCCCAGACGTTCAATCTCCGCTTTATCGTGATCTCCAGCCGGCGAGCCATGATCATCCGCTTTGACAACAACTCCAGCGGCCACGGAGACATCGAGCAGGCTACAGCAGGCTCCACATCCCTTGCCAGCGTGACTGGAACTTACACCTTCAACCTTGCCGGCATCGGTGCCGCCGCCAAACCGCTGCTGACTCTGGGCGCTTTCACTGCTGATGGAGCGGGCGGCATCACTGCTGGAGTGC
Organism: Candidatus Angelobacter sp.; assembly: GCA_036380095.1. Lineage (GTDB taxonomy): Bacteria > Acidobacteriota > Terriglobia > Terriglobales > Acidobacteriaceae > Angelobacter. Next base: position 14,202 of record DASVFK010000133.1, read on the forward strand.
AGGACTTGAGCGACAACGGTACGCTTGCAACTGCTCAAGCTGTTACCGGCTCATACACGGTTGCCACTGAAGGACGCGGCACGCTTACTCTGACTACAGCACTCGGTGTTCTGCACTTCGCGTTTTACATGGCTGATCAACAGCATCTGAAGCTGGTGGAAACGGAGCGATCGCCCGCCCAGGCAGGAGAGACCTTTGGCGGGGTCGCAACACTTTCGTTGTCTACACTGGGATGTGGACCTTGCGTCTTTGCCCTGAGCGGCCTTTCCGCCGGCCAAGCATTTGGGGGAGCCGGAATCCTCTTTCACAGCGCCGGTACTTTCAGCCACACCGTGGGCGACTCAAACCAGGGAGGCGTTGCCGGGAGCCTCAATGCCGCGGTCGGAAATATCACCATCGGCAATTTTCGCGGCACTCTTACTTCAGGCGCGTCGAACTACGTTTTTTACCCGCTTGCCGGGTTCAGCCCAGCCTGGCTCATGATGCAGATTGATCCGGGGACAATGGTGAGCGGACTTGCTTACAACCAACCGCTTGCCGGCACGCCTCATCTCGATCTCTCCTTCGCGGGTAATTACGCGCTCTATTTCATCGGCATGCCCTTCACTCTTTCTACCGACGAGGTGGGCCAGGTTGCAGCTACGAATGCGCCTAGCGGAACAGTGGCCGGGCACATGGACATGACTTCTGCGGGCGCCCTTAACTCCGGTTTGGGCATCAGCGGCAGCTTTACCATGGATAAGACCGCTCGCGGGACCACGGGCCTGCAAACCCCTCAGGGCACGCAAAACCTTATCTTGTTCGCATCGAGCGGTATTGGGCCTGTGGTGTTTGTGGGAACAGGTTCGAATGTAGTAGCGGGTGTTTTTGAAACTCAGCAATAGATCAAAGCTCTGCGTGGTTGATCTTTGCGGCCGAAGCCGCCGGTGCTAGTCTAACCTGCGATGTCCGTGCACTCTGCAGATGATCGGTGCGGCGAGACCGGGCGGCTTTTTGATAGCGCCGAAGCTGCCCGCGCCAGCGAAGACCGTTTCCGCGAAATCCAGTCCGAATGCGACGCCGGACGCGTTCCCGACTTGCACAACGGCGACGTAATCTACGTCGACACCTCTCTTTATTTGAGTCATGGCCGAGACGATTTCCGTGGCGGCCTCGCTGAAGTGATCGGCTTCCGCCCGGACATCAGCGCCGGCAAGCCGACGCCCTTTGTCTGCGTGGCCCAGGAGCCCGATACATGGCACAACTGGAATATGCTGGCGCCCATGCAGAAGAAGCTTCGCCAGGAGCACGGCAAGGACTGGTCGCACTCTGACCCGGATTTGAGGCCGGAGTTCAACGAGTGGTGAGCATCTCGTCTTCCCGCCAGGATCCTACCGCCGATTTTCGCGGATGAACGCCGATACAGCTAAAAGAAGTGATTTCAACGCGGAGACGCAGAGGCGCGGAGAGGAAAACGGAAGTGGGCCGCGGAATGGGCGCGCATGATCGCGAATCGGCGTGCGAAACCGACCAAAACCCTACCGCGGATTTTCGCGGATGAACGTGGAGCAACTCTTACCGCAGACCTGTTTTTCCTGATGACGGCGGCCAGGCGCGATCCCGGCGATCCTCCATGTGTCCACTATCACAGCCGACCGTGAGCCAAGTCACAGCCCAGAGTTGCTGAAAAGATTAAAAACGAGCTTTAAAGCTGCTGCGATACTTTCATATGCACTCATGCAGCGGAAAGAGCAATGAGCGAAGGCTCCATAGGCTAGACATAGCCTTCGCTTGAGGGCAATGCTGCGATGGTCCGGCTCCTGAAGCCGATGTTCTATGCCGCGATAGCGGTAACCGGGTCTTTCTTATTTGCCGCCGAGCACCCTGTAACTCTCGAAAAGAACGTCGACGCGGCCAAGTGCCTGGAATGCCATGAGGAAAAGAGCAAGGCCCCGCATGTGCACAGCGCCATCGCCCTGGGCTGCACCACCTGCCATGAAGTAAAGACAGAAAAAGACGTCACCAACATCGAACTGGTGGCGCCGAAAGAAGAGCTCTGCCTCACCTGCCACGAGACCGCCAAAGGCAGCAGCATCCACGGGCCTTACGCCAAGGGCGGCTGCGTGCTCTGCCATGATCCCCACGTCAGCGAGTTCGACTATCAGCTCCGCGCTGCCGGCAACACGCTCTGTCTCGAGTGCCACCAGGACCGCGGCATCAAGGGCAAGCTCGCACTGTTCAAAACCTCGCATGAGCTGGGGGAAGAGGAGTTTCAGGCCATCCCCAAGATCGGTCTGGACCCCACACAGAGAATGGGCCATCCGCTGGGCATGCACAAAGTGACCGATGCGCCGGACCCGCTTCGTCCTGACAAAAAGCTCTCCTGCCTGAGCTGCCATGAGAACCACGCCTCAGCGCGGGAAAAGCTGGTTCGAACCGTGGAAGTCAGCGGCAAGAAGATGGATGCGTGCGACGCCTGCCACCTGGCCAACGACAACGCGCGCATGGCAGAAGCGCAGAAGCGCGCCGACGAGCAAGAGGTGCAGCGGGAAAAAGAACGCCAGTTGCGCGCCAAGCAGCCTTCGGTGATGCCGCAAAAAGCGCCCAAGGGGAACAAGCAACCATGAGGGAACAAGCCATGAAGTCGAAGACAAGAATTCTGTGGGCCGCGGGCGCCGTGCTGCTGTGGGTGGCTTTGCTAGGAATGGCCAGGGCTGCCGATAAGTCAAAGTCGCAAGCTCCGCCGGCTGCCCCTCCGCAGCTCACCTGGCCCCTGCCGCCGGACAAACCGCGGGTCAAGTATCTGGACCAGCTCAGCAACAACTTTGATATTGAGGCCAAGAAGAAACGGTCCTGGGTGGACAAAGCTGTAGGCAACGCCGACCCCAACGTGACGGAGTACTTCGCCAAGCCGGCCGGCATCGCGACTGATTCGCGCGGGCGCGTGATCTTCACTTCCACGCAGCGCTCGGTGCTGTTTATCGTGGACCGCGACCAGAAAAAGATCCAGCGCGTGCAGGGCGATCGCGGCATCATTCTCCAGACTCCGCTGGGCGTGGCCGTGGACGCCAAGGACAACATCTTTGTCTCCGATCCGCTGCAGCACATGGTTCTGAAGTTCGATTCCGCCGGCCATTTGCTGGCCACCATCGGCGGCAAAGACGGCGTGAACAACCCCACCTTCATGGCCGTCGACGAGTCGCGCCGCCGGCTTTATGTGGTGGATTCCCACCTGCACCAGGTTCTGGTTTTCGATCTCGACTCTCTCGCGCTCAAGGACAAAGTAGGCAAGCGCGGCGAAAAGAACGGTGAATTCAACTTTCCGGTGGGCATCGCCGTGGGGCCCGATGGCGGCTTCGCCGTCACCGATACCGGGAGCTGTTCCGTACAGGTCTTTACGCCGGACTACAAGTTCGTGCGCCGCTTCGGCACGCAGGGCGACCGCCCAGGCGATTTCATCCGCCCCAAGGGAGTGGCCATCGACAAGGAAGGGAACTACTGGGTGGTGGACGCCGCCTTCAATAATTTTCAGATTTTCAGTCCCAAGGGCGTGTTGCTGATGTGGGTGGGCCAGTTCGGCAACGTGCCCGGGGCATTCAATCTTCCTCTGGGGATCTACATCGACAAAACGCAGAAGGTCTATGTGAGTGACCAGCTGAACCATCGCGTGCAGATCTTCCAGTTTCTTGGAGGAGGAGATTGATCAGGTTTCTGTCCGGAGCTTCCGGGCCGGGCAGGGAGGCGCAGGCAATACGTGGCCGGCGCCGAAGGTAATAACGGGGGTACTGAATTTAATTGCTTCAGGAGGTCTTATGAAAAGCTTGGTAAGAGCCGGCCTGGTGGTGTTGATGGTCTGCATGGTCTTCTCAGTGTCCTATGCAGCCCGCGCGCCCAAGTCGGCGGTCTTCGGCTCCGCCCATGACTTCAAAACTCAATTGGGAGGCGCCAGTTACACGCTCTGCAACTTCTGTCACATTGCCCACAAGTTCGGTAGCGCGCCCACGGGTCCCAGCTACCTGCTGTGGAACCACAGCCTGTCCAATACGGCCAGCTATGGCGTCTATACCAGTGACAGCATGCGGTCCACACCCACTGACCTGGGCAGCTCCATGGTTGTCAGCAACCTGTGCCTGAGCTGCCATGACGGCACGGTGGCCATCAACTCCTGGTATGAAGTGCAGGCTGGCGCGAACTTCCAACCGCTGCCCACCGGCACGCTTTTCATGCCCAATGACACCACGGTTCGCGACCTGACCAAGCAGCACCCGGTCAACTTCGTGTACCCGGATGCCACCACTGCAGCTGCGATCGGCATTCAGCCAGCGGCTGATGCGTTCTCCGTTGACGGCAACGGCAACGTTCCGCTGTTCTCCGGCAGAATGCAGTGCGCAACCTGCCATGATCCTCATGCGGGTCCGAGCTCGGGCGCGCACCTGTTTTTCCGCGCGTTCCCCAGCACACCGGCCCAGACCCTGACCGGGTCAAGCTGCGTGTACTGCCATCTGTAAGGAGACAAAACGGAGGGGGCCCGCCAGCTTCGCAGCAGCTACCCCCTCCGTGGTTTGGAACTGGCCAGGAGGATGCAAATGCGAAAGAAGATTTTCCTGACCGCCGCGATGGCGTTGCTGGCAAGCGCAGCTGCGAGCGCCCAATACTCCGGCTATGAACCTCCGCGCTGGCGCGTGAACGGCTTTGCCGGCTTCGACCTTACCCACACCTCGCAGAGTCTGACTACCTCGGACAACTCGACAGACCAGCTCTTTCCCCTGGGCGATCTTCGCCTCAACAGCGATGGCTACGTGCTCGACCCCAGATTCCTGCACCTCACCACCGGCTTCGACTTTCAAAAAGGCGTAAATTCCGCCGAGCGTGGCGACCTCAGCACCGGCGGCACGAACATCGCCATCAGCAGCGCGCTGCTGCCCAACAGCCATTTCCCCTTCCGCGTGAGTTATACGCGGACTGACCACGGCGTGAGCGGGCTGGGGTTTGACCAGAGTGAAGACACTTCCCGCCTGGACCTGCAATGGACGGTTTTTCATCCCAAACTGCCTCACCTTACGACTTCATTTCAGATGTACGGCAGCACGGTGCATGTTCCGCAGTCATTCTCTGACCGTAACTATGACCAAAAGGCGCTCAGCCTGGCAATCTCTGACAACTGGAAGCGATGGAACTGGACTGGAAATTTCTCTCTTGGCAACGGCGACTCGACCGGAATTTCCCAGCTGGGCCTGGACAGCAGCTTCACCAACAACACGCGCGCCGGGGGATTCAACCTGAACCGTACGTTCTGGGAACAGAAAGCGCACTTGATGTTTGAAAACCGCGACATCTGGCGCAAGGACTCGCTCGCGGGCGACGGCGCCAGCAAGAGCAGCGAGTTCACCAACAACGCAATCTTTGATGTGCAGCTCAATCCCAAGGTGCTGGTGGGCGCTTCTTATGCTTTTTCCAAGATCAGCTTTGAAGGCGACGGCCTGACCAGCCTGCTGCTGCCGGGGGCCGGCCAGATCTCCGTTGTGTCGCTGGTCTCCAGCACAGCCAACAGCGCCAGCGGCCGCGTGGATTACAGGCCTTGGAATTGGCTGCGTTTGACCGAGGAGCTGCGCAGCACGTTCTCCACGCCGGCCGTCGCCGTGGCGGAGAGCCGGACTTCGTTCACCGAGAGCGACTCCACCATCGCCGCCGACCATCGCTGGCACGGCTTTGATCTGGCCGGCTCCTACACGGGAAGGTTCCAGATTGCCGGTACCACGCTCGACCGCGCGCCCAACTCCTGGTCCAACAGTTTTACCGGCCGCATCGGCTGGGGTGATGCGCGCCGCCTGCGCCTGATCGCATCCGGTGAAGACCTGCGGTTAAACCTGGTGGAGCAGATCGGCGGATTCACTGACCAGAAGCGCGCGGCGCTGGAAGCGGAAACACACTGGGTGCGCCGCTTCCGCCTGCGCGCCGGCGGCGAATACTCCAACGTGGAGCTGCTCAACCTGAGCGGCAACACACGTAACAAGACCGTGGCCTACAGCGTTTCCGGCGAACACCGCCTGTTCGCCATCACGTATTCCAAGTCCTTTGTGGATGGCGCTGGGGCACTGTTCCCGCTTGGCTTGATAGACCAACAGTTCCTGGTCATCCCGCTGCCCATCAGCCAATTGATTGCCACTCCGCTGCTGAACCGCAAGACCCACGCACAAACTGTGAGTTTTCTTGCCAAACCGCGCCGCAACCTGGAAGCACGGGTTTCGTGGCGTACCGAGGACACGCAACTGGCGGCCTCTGACCAGACCTTTGACGTGATTCAGGCCGATGCGCGCTACCGCCTGGGCAAGTTCACCCTGGAAGGCGGCTACTGGCGCAACATCAACGACGTGACAGTGATCACAGGCCTGACGGGGAACCGTCTGGCACTCTGGTATTTCAGAATTGGACGGGATTTCAGGATTCTCTGAAAGGTGTGCAGTCAGATGAAATCTGCAAGCAGAAAGATATTGGCGCTGGCCCTGCCGGCGGCGATTGCGCTTGCGGCGGCGCTGGCGACGCGGGCTTATTCATCATCGACTCCTCCTCGGCCGGTGGCGCCGATCTCTCTCGGCGCCGTGGATTATCTGGGATCGCTGCGTACTCCCGCTGACGTGAAGGGCACGCCCACCGGCTTTAAGCGCTTTGTGAACAAAGTCATCGGCCTGGAAGATGACAATCGCGGCATGATGACGCCGCATGGAGTGGCCGTGGATTCCACCGGCCGCGTTCTGGTAGCGGACACGCGCGCGCAGGTGGTCCACATGTTTGATCCTGCCGGCCGCCGTTACAAACAGTTGCGCGCGCCCGCCTCAGACCCGTTCCTTTCGCCGATTGCCATCGCGCTCGATAGCAAAGGCCAAATCTACGTTACCGATTCAGGCCGCTCGCGCATTTACGTCTTCCGCCCCGACGGCAAGTTCCTGCGCACCCTGGGCGCGCTGGGCAAGAACGAAAGCATCTTCAAGCGCTGTACCGGGCTGGCCATCGACCGCCAACGCGACATTCTCTACGTAGTGGATACGGTGGCCATGCGCGTGGTCGTCCTGACCACGCAAGGCAAAGTTCTTGACCGCATAGGCAAGCGCGGCGAGGGCGCCGGGGAATTCAACTATCCCACTCACATCACAGTGGACCGCGACGGTACGCTCTGGGTGGTGGACTCGCTCAACTTCCGCGTGCAGCACCTGGATGCTTCCGGCAAGTTTCTCGGCGTGTTCGGCCAGGTAGGCGACGGGCCAGGCCAGTTCGATAAGCCCAAAGGAATCGCGATTGATGGGCAAGGCCGCATCCTGGTAGTGGAAGGGCGCCTTGACCGTGTGCAAGCCTATGACCCAAGCGGCCAGGTGTTGTTTGCTTTTGGCCAGACGGGAAACGCGCCGGGAAACTTCTTCCTTCCCACCGGCATAGCAGTGGGCAACGAAGGAAAGATTTACGTCGCCGACGGCCAGAACGGACGCGTGGAAATCTTCCGCGCGCATCCTGACTCCGAGAGAGGGCAGCCCGATGCGCGCTAAGCTGCCCATCATCGCATTGTTTGTGCTGGCTACTGGAATCGTTGTGGTGGTGCGCGCGCAGAGCGGCAGTAAATCCGCCATCATCAACAGCAAACACGATTTTCGCGCCGCCTCCACGGCACAGGTCCGTTCCGCCACCGGACAGGACGCCTGCGTCTTCTGCCACACGCCGCACAACTCCTCGCCGGGCACGTACTTGTGGAACCATACGCTCTCTAATCGCGACTTTCCTGTGTACTCGAGCAGCACGCTGCAATCCACGGTGACCCCGATCCTGCCGCAGGATGTTTCCAAGCTCTGCCTGAGCTGCCATGACGGCACCATCGCTCTGGGTGATACCGTGAACGATGGCAGCATCGCTTTCGCGCAGGGAGCGGGCTACACCCTGCCCGCGAGTTCCGCTTCCAACCTTGCCGGGGACCAGACCTTTGCCAACGATCATCCTTTTGGCTTTGTGCCGCACCTGAGCGCCGAGACCATCAATCCTTCGGCGCAAGATCCGGCGCACCTGGATAAGAGCGGCAAGATGCAATGCACCACCTGCCACGATCCGCACCGCGAAGACGCCGATCCTACCACGCGCAAGTTCCTGGTCAAGCCGAACCAGGCTTCAGCACTATGCCTTACCTGTCACCAGAAGATCGGCTGGACCGGTTCCGCGCACAGCTCGCCGCCGGACCCGGTGGAAGACTCGCGCTACACGCAGACGCAGGGTGCGCATACGGGCTACATCGGCGTGAGAAACAACGGTTGCGAGAGCTGCCATCGCCCGCACGCGCCGCAGGTGGCGCAACGTCTGGTGAAGCAGGCGGAAGAGAACGTCTGCTTCCAGTGCCATGACGGCACAGTGACCAACGCCAACGTGAAAGCAGAATTCACCGGCAAGACCTACACGCATCCGGTGCTGACCACGCCTTCCGTACACGACGCCGCGGAGAACCCCAATTCCGCGCTGAACCCGCTGCCGGAAACCAGCATAGGCCAAACGCGGCACGCGGAGTGCACCGACTGCCACAACGCGCACCAATCGACCACGGCCGGCGCGCTGCCGCCGGCGGTGAGCGGGGCGCTGACAGGTGTGAAGGGGCAGTCCGCGGGCAATTCGTTTTTGCCCGTCGCCACAAATCAATACGAAGTCTGTTTCAAATGCCATGCCGATAGCGCCAACAAACCACAGCCGCGCGATGCAGGCACGGCGGGCATCGGATATGGACGCAACCCGCAACGGCAGTACAACGTTGGCAATCCCAACGCGTTCAATGCGCGCGTGGAGTTTACCCAGAGCATTTCCGCGCATCCGGTGACGCAGGCGCGCAATCTCCCGCTCACGGAGGTGCCCAGCCTGCGCACCAACATGATCACGCCCAGCGGATCGCCCATTACCGGGCGCGTGCTCGGCCCGGGAAGCCAGATTTACTGCAGCGATTGCCATAACAACGACAGTGGGCGCAACCTGGGAACTTCTGCCGCAGCGCCCGCCGGGCCGCACGCCTCCAACCAGCCGCACCTGCTGGAGCGTTCGTACGTGATGGAACCTGCGCCAGCCTCGCCCGGCACTGGCTCGGGGATCTCTTATTCGCTGGCCAATTACGCGCTGTGCGATAAGTGCCACGACGTGGCCAACAGCGTGATGGCCGATAGAAGTTTCCGGCGCCACAGCATGCACGTGCAAGAGCAGCGTGCGGCCTGCTCCACCTGCCACGATGCGCACTCTTCGTCTTCATCGATGCTGGTGAATTTTGACCGTAGTATTGTCGCGCCCAACAGCAATGGAGTTTTGCAGTTTACCCGGACAGGAGTGGGCCACGGCACATGCTCACTGCGTTGCCATGGAGAGAACCACAACAATTTATCTTATTAGTGCGGGAAGGGAATTTGATATGAAGAAAGTCATCTTAATCGTCATCGTAGTCATATTGTTTGCCGCGGTTGGCATTGGCTTGTTGGGACGCTCCACTGTGGGCGCAGTATCCATGGGCGATATCGGAGTGAAGGAACCCGGCGCAGCGACCAAGCTGTTTGCCGGAGTGAAAGCCCGCTTCACCACGGGGCAGGCCGAAGTCCAACGCTCGCTGGAGGCCAAGAAGTCCGCGCAGAGCTTCCGCATGAAGACCACGCTGCACCTGCATCCCGGACATCCGCTGGAGACGGTGACAGAAGTTTCCTGCCCGGACCGCGAACGTTTCACCACAACCATCGGAGATCGCGCGTTTCATGCCGTGCGCATCGGCAGCAAAGCTTACGTAGAGCAGCAGGATGGAACCTGGACAGTGCAGGAGACACAGCCAACAGGCTGGTCGCCTTGCGGAGAGAATCCAGGCGAACCGGCGCCCTGGGCGGTGATGAATGAAGGCCGCGATCCTTCCACGGTCCTCGCCAAACTGAAGGGCAGCGCCCAGATCGACCGTGGCGCCTTTGTCAGCACCAGCGCCGGCGATTGCCAGCAATGGATGCTCAGCCTGCAGATGCCCGGCGGCGCGGCCCACGGCCACGGCGCCACCGGCCTGCGCTACACCGTATGCATCGATCCAGCAAAGCACCTGCCGGTGGCAGTGAGCATGGGCAGCGGCGGCATGGTGACCACGTATTACGATTGGAACAAGCCGATCCAGATTGATGCGCCGAAGATGTAGAGGGACGGAGCCGTTTAGAAGGTCACATTACTTTAATCCGTCTCGTAACGGCGCAAGAAAGCACGAACCTCGTCAGTGAGAAAATACTCCTGACTTGGGCCCGTGCAGAACCGAGAAAGCCGCTGTACCCAGGATTTGGGTTGCACTTCCCGAAAACTATAGTAGGTGTGATTAACGAGCTCGGATGGCCACACTACTCGTGAGGTCCACCAAGTGGCGTTGCACAGCCCCAGGTCCAATTTGACACCTAGCTTTTCTGACAGGGCCTGAAGCACTTCATCGCGCCCATCTGCATAAAATGTCGCCGCTGATCGGAGGAGCCGACCATCTTCGTAACTCCAAAAATGCAAGAAGTAGTCATCAATCCAGGGACCTTCGTTCGTGGTGTACTCTGCGATCAAGACGATCATCGACATGGGAGCTTGCCAAACACACACGCCTTTCTCATTAAGGCACTTGAGAACTTCACCCTCAATTTCGAGCTTTATGCGCGGTTCCCCGTGCATTCACGAACTCCGTGTGACGCTGGCGGCCTTCTCCGCCAGCGCTTCCTTCAACATCGCATTCATCTGCGCCAAGGCGGCGCGTGCGGCCGGCGTGTCCGCCAACGCATTGGCGCCCATAAAGCCGTGAATCGCTCCCAGATAGCGCGTGCAGGTCACGGGAACGCCTGCCTCGGTCAGCTTGCGCGCGTAGGCTTCACCCTCGTCGCGCAAGATGTCGCATTCGGCGGTGATGATCAGCGCAGGGGGCAGGTCTTTGAGCTGGTCAAGCGACGCCAGCAGGGGGCAGGCGTGCGGATCCTGGTCGGCCGAACGATCCGGCGCGTATTGATGCCAGAACCAGCGTGAGGCTTCCGCAGTCAAGTAGTAGCCTTCACCGAATTGCTGGAATGACGGCGTGTCAAACCCTGAGCCGGTTGCCGGATAAACCAGGGCCTGCGCCGCGATGCGCGGGCCGCCGCGCTCCTTGGCCAGCAGGCAGACTGCCGCCGCCATGTTTCCACCAGCGCTATCACCGGCCACCGCCAGCCGGCTCGCGTCGAGTCCGAGTTCGCTGCAGTGCTCCACTACCCACTTGGTCGCCGCGTAGCACTCTTCCACAGGTACCGGGTAGCGCTCTTCCGGCGAGCGGCTGTATTCCACAAACACCACCGCAGCCGTTGCGCCGTTGGTTATTTTGCGCATCAGGTGGTCGTAGGTTGCGGCGTCGCCCAGCACCCAGCCGCCGCCGTGGAAATACATCACCACCGGCACACTACCATCGGCGCCCTCAGGCTTGAAGGTCCGAATGCGCACGCTGCCCCTGGGCCCCACGGGAAGGGTGCGGTCTTCGGTCTTTGCCGGCAGTTGCGAGGTTGCGAACAACTGCTGGCCTTTCACAAACATCGCACGCGCCTCCTCAACCGGCACTTCAAATACCTGGGGCCGCTTCAGTTCAATCAGAAAGTTGAGGAACCACTGCGTGCGGGGATCGAGAACGGGACGGGCAGGGTCAGACAAATGGGGCCTCCGGCAGTGAAAGTCGCGGCGAATAGCATAAATGGAACTCCGCCTGGAGCCAAACGGGGACGCAAACCGGCACAACTATACAGCTTTGCCGCAAAGAAGTTTGAGAAGCTGAAAGACAAGGGAATACTGTTTCCATTCTGAGATGCAGAAGT
>DASVFK010000134.1:0-13782 GCA_036380095.1 Candidatus Angelobacter sp.
GGTGCGCGCCGGCTATGTGGACGAGCTGCGTGAGATCCTGGTGGTTGGCTCGGACGGCACTTACGCCACCGACATTCAGCCCCTGGCCCGCTTCTCCATGATGTGTATCGCCAAGTCGGGCGAGAACTCCGCGCGAGGACAGTCCGGCGGCGGCGGACGGGTGGGCATCGATTACTTTCAAACCGACAAAACGCCCGAGTACTTTGCCCGCGAAGCTGCGCGCCAGGCGTTGATCCAGCTGGATGCGCGCCCGGCGCCGGCAGGCGAGATGGAAGTTGTGCTTGGCCCGGGATGGCCGGGCATCCTGCTGCATGAAGCCATCGGCCACGGCCTTGAAGCCGACTTCAACCGCAAGGGCACCTCGGCGTTCGCAGGACTGATCGGCAAGCGCGTGGCCTCAGACAAGTGCACGGTCGTGGACAACGGCACGCTGCCTTCGCGGCGCGGGTCCCTCAACGTGGACGATGAAGGCTCTCCCACGCAAAACACCGTGCTGATTGAAAAAGGCATCCTCAAGGGCTACTTGAGTGACAAGCTCTCTTCCAAGCTGATGGGCATGGCGGATACGGGCAATGGACGCCGCGAAAGTTACGAGCACATTCCCATGCCGCGCATGACCAATACGTACATGCTGCCCGGAGACGAATCGCCGGAAGACATTATCCGCTCGGTGAAGCGCGGCATCTACGCCGTAAATTTCGGCGGCGGGCAGGTGGACATCACCAACGGCAAGTTTGTTTTCTCCACTTCTGAGGCCTACCTGATTGAAGACGGTAAAGTCACCGCGCCGCTCAAGGACTGCACGCTGATCGGCAATGGTCCGGACGCGCTCACCAAGGTCTCCATGGTGGGCAACGACCTGCAGCTTGATGAAGGCGTGGGCACTTGCGGCAAGGACGGTCAATCTGTCCCCGTGGGTGTGGGGATTCCCACGCTCAAGCTTGACTTGATGACGGTGGGCGGTACAGCGAGTTAGCATCCCATGGCCACACACACAGACCTGCTCAGCGCAGCCGGGATTGGCTTGCGCGACCTTGCCGCTGACGTTGTCTCCCGCGCGATGCGTGCCGGGGCCACGGCTGCCGAGTCCGTGGCGAGCGATGGAACGGAGTTCTCCACCACCGTCCGCCTGGGCCAGGTGGAGACGCTCAAGGAAGCCGGCGGCCGCGGCATCGGCCTGCGTGTCTTTCTGGGAAAGCGCGCCGCCAGCACCTACTCGAGCGACTTTTCAGAAGAGAGCATCAACCAGCTCGTGAAGGGTGCTGTGCAGCTCGCCGCCGTCACGTCGGAAGACCCCATGTCAGGGCTTCCCGATCCTGCGGAGCTGGGCGCCATACCGGGCGATCTCGAGCTCTACTATGACGATGTCTACTCGCTGCCGCCGGAAGAGCGGATCGACTACGCTCGCCGCGCCGAACGCGCCGCCCTGGACTACGATCCCCGGATCAAGAACTCAGAGGGCGGTTCTTTTGACGCCAGCACCGGTCAAAAAGCGCTGGCCAATTCGCTCGGCTTTGCCGGTGAGTATCGCGGTTCACGCTGTTCGTTGTCCGCCGCGCCCATCGCTCAGGCGGAAAACGGGAGCATGCAGCGGGATTACTGGTACTCCACGGCGCGCACTCTGGGTCGCCTGGAGTCGCCCGAATCGGTGGGCCGGGTGGCCGCACAACGCGCTTTGCGCCGTCTCGGCGCCCGCAAAATCGCTTCCACCAAAGTCCCTGTGGTTTTTGACCGCATGGTGGCAGCTTCGTTTTTGGACAGCATCTTTGACGCGGCTTCGGGCGACGCCATCTATCGCCAGTCTTCGTTCCTGGCCGGCAAACTGGGCGAGACCGTCGCCGGCAAGAACATCACCATTGTCGATGACGGCATCATGCCCGGCGGCTTCGGCACCAGGCCTTTTGATGGAGAGGGCGTCCCCACGCGGCGCACGTCGGTAGTGGAAAACGGCGTCCTCAAGTCTTACCTGCTGAACTCGTACACCGCCCGCAAACTGGGATTAAAGACCACCGGCAACGCCTCGCGCGGGCTGGCGGGAACACCCGGCATCGGCTCCGGCAATTTCTTCTTGCAGCCGGGCGAGCGCACTGCGGAGCAGATTATCGCTGGAATCAAACAAGGATTGTTCATTACTGAATTTCTTGGCTTCGGCGTGAACCTGGTCACCGGCGATTACTCCCGCGGCGTCAGCGGCCTGTGGATTGAAAACGGCGAGCTCACCTACCCCGTGGAAGAAGTCACCGTGGCCGGCAACCTCAAGGACATGTTGAACAACATCGCTGAAATCGGCAGCGATCTGGAATTCCGCGGCGCGATCGCGTGTCCTACGTTGCGAATCGAAGGCATGACCATCGCGGGTGAGTAGGCCGTCCCCGTTTGCCCCATTCATCAGGATTGACGCAGGGGCGTGGCAGACTGAGCTAAAATCAGCGCATGGCCGAACCAGACAGCCCGTTCGCTCCCGCCGCCGCGCCGGAAAAAGAAACCCACTGGGTCCCGATGGCAATCGGCGCCGCTGTGGTAGCGGCCCTGGTGATTGCGCTTATCGTCTTCACCCGCAGCGGGCCCGCAAACACAAACCCGGAGGACCCGAACCTTGCCAAGCTGCAGCTCTCACGGCTGAGCATGGCCACGGCCAAGAATTTCGTCGGCGGATCGGTGACGTACATCCAGGGCTCCCTCACCAACACCGGGGACAAGAAATTCACGGGCGCACGCGTGCTGGTGACCTTCAAAAACACCCTGGGTGAGACAGTGCAAAAAGAAAACCTGCCTGTGACGGTGCTTTTGCCAAACCTTCCTTACGTTGACTACGGCACCATGGACCATGCGCCGCTGGCCCCCGGACAGTCGCGCGACTTCCGCCTTACGCTGGAACACGTGAGCGCCGACTGGGATGGCCAGGTGCCGCAGGTGAAAGTGGTTGCTGTTTCTTATTGATTGCTTCCTTCTGAAATCTCGCCTTTCTGAAATCCCGAGCCCAGCGAGGGATCCCTATGACAATTTCAAAGCAAAGGGATTGGCCGCGAATGCACGCGAAAGAAAACAATTGTGTGGATTCGTGTTCATTCGCGCAATTCGCGGCCCCAGACCTTCTTTGCGTCCTTCGCGCCCGTTGCAACTTTGCACAAAAAAGCAAATCTCACCACGGATGAACACGGATGACACGGATTTACAAACTTAAGAATGGTCCTAATTGAACTTTTTTGATCCGTGTAAATCAGTGTTATCAGTGTTATCTGTGGTAAGGGTTGGATTCTTGTGCAAAGCCGCCCGTTGCGGTAAATCATGAGCAGGTAGAATGTCCCCATGGCCGAAGTGAAGGCAATTCGTCTCACCGAGCAGGTGAAAGCCGCGGGTTGAGCAAGCAAGCTGAGTCCGGCGGCGCTGGACGCGGTGCTTGGGAAATTAGCCCGGCAGCATGACCCGAACGTCCTGGTTGGCTTCGATACAGCCGACGACGCCGGCGTGTACAAAATTTCCGCCGAACTGGCCCTGGTGCAGACCGTGGATTTCTTTACCCCGATCGTCGACGACCCATACACCTTCGGCCAGATCGCGGCAACCAATTCCCTGAGCGACGTTTACGCCATGGGCGGACGCCCCCTGAGCGCCCTGGCTATCGTTTGCTTTCCCGACAAAGGCGACCTCGACGTGCTGGAGCGCATCCTGGCCGGCGGCCTTGCCAAGATGATGGAAGCCGGATGTACGGTGATCGGCGGGCACAGCGTGCGCGATCCTGAAATCAAGTTCGGTTACGCTGTCACTGGCGCCATTCATCCTGGCCGCGTGCACAAGAACGTCGGCGCCAAAGTGGGCGATGCTCTGGTGCTGACCAAGGCCCTGGGCACGGGCGTGATCTCCACGGCCATCAAGAAAGGTGAAGCCAAGCCATCGTGGATCGAGGCCGCCGTGGAGTCCATGACCGCGTTGAACGCGCGCGCGGCGGAGGTGGCGGCCAGCGGAAAATTCCGTGTCCATGCCCTCACTGACGTCACCGGCTTCGGCCTGATCGGCCACGGACGCGAAATGGCGCAGGGCAGCGGCGTGAGCCTGGTGATCGATTCGGCCAAAGTACCGCTTCTACCCGGCGCGTTGGAGTGTGTCCGCGCGGACTTTATTCCCGGCGGCCTGAATGCCAATCGTGATTTTGCCGAATGCCTGGTCGGCTATGCGGACAACGTCCCACAGGAAGGGCGCACCATGCTTTTTGATCCGCAGACCGCGGGCGGGCTGCTCGTGTCCGTGGCGGGCGAAGATGCTGCGGGATTCATGGATGCGCTGGAAGCTGCGGGCGTTCGGGCGTCGAAGATCGGCGAAGTGGTGGTGCAAGGGAAGCCGCTGATCAGAATCGTGTAGGCTCCTTTGTTGTAACGCCTGGTCCGTAGAGCAAGCCTGCTTCGTTCACACGTCCAAACAACGAGGCACCATCCCGAATCCTCTTGATCCACCCAAGCGCCTCTAATTGCTCTCTTCCATGCGCTCCACAGTCATCAGGAGCACGATCGCCGCCACCAGCAAACGCCGGTCAAGGCTCTTCCCTGGATCAGGGGTAAAGTCCACGCGCATGGTCGGTATAAGAATGTTCCAGGTTCGTTGCGCCGTTCCCACCGTTCTTCCTTGCGACTCAAAGGTATAGGCCTGCGGGATCAGCCGGGTTACCAGACGCCGCACGGCCGCCAGGAAAGCCGAGTCTTCACGGATCTTTCCGATCTCCATTTCGTTCGCGTCCAGGATGTCCCACTCGGCGCGAAGGATTGATTTCCAGCCTCGCCGCCTGAGCGTCCCTGCCTTGCCGCCGGAAAGTGAGTCCATGACATCGAACGAAGCGCCGAAGTCGATGACTTGCCGCCCCTTGATGCGCAGCAGTTCGAAGCTCTGCGTGGCATCGGTAAAGACCCGTATGTCGTCCTTCCAGGAAAACACCTTCTTGCGCAGAAATGCCAGGACCTGGCCTTGCTGGTCATAAATGAAGAACTGCGGCGCAAAGGTGAAGACCTTTTGCCGGGCGATAAAGCTGTCCTGCTGGAAGAGAGCAGCGCTGATCTGGGTCCCCAGTCTCGGTGAAGCAGCCATACGCGAAATTGACCTCCATTTTCGAGGGGCTCACGGAACAGGGGGAGTCGGGAGAAATGTACTCTGGGCCGGGCCGGTGATTCAAGCTCCGGAAGTGTTGCTACTTTCAAAAAAGGAAGGGCAGCCGCGGCTGCCCTTCAGGGGTTCAAATTGAAAACCAGGTTAAGCCGGTGAAGGCTTGGTGGGAGCGATGCCCGGTGAGCGTCCTGGCTCAGGCCGCAGCACTTGCTGCACGCCATCGTCGCCCTTGGAGGGGATGACGCGCGCGGGAAGCTGCTTGCCTTCGATGATCAGCTTGAGTTCCACGGCATCCAGGACCTCGCGTTCCAGCAGGGCCTGGGCAATCCTCACCAGCGTGTCGCGGTTCTCCAGAATCAGCTTCTTGGCGTTTTCATAACCGGTGTTGACGAAACGCCGCACTTCGGAGTCGATCTCCTTGGCCGTTTCTTCGCTGAAGTCGCGATGCTGCGCGATCTCGCGGCCCAGGAAGATCTGCTCTTCCTTCTTGCCGAAGGTAAGCGGGCCCAGGCTGCTCATGCCCCACTCGCAGACCATCTTGCGCGCCATCTCCGTGGCCGTTTCAATATCGCTGCCCGCCCCGGTGGACAACTGGTTGAGAAAAATTTCTTCCGCGATGCGTCCGCCCATGGAGACAGCGATGCGCGTGGAAAGATATTCCAGGGTGTAGTTGTGTTTGTCCGTTTCCGGAAGCTGCATGGTCACGCCCAGGGCCATGCCTCTGGGGATGATGGTGACCTTGTGCAACGGGTCGGAATGCGGCATCAAAGCAGCCACAATGGCGTGGCCGGCCTCATGATACGCCGTGACCTTCTTTTCTTCCTCGGTCAGCAGCATGCTCTTGCGCTCGGCGCCCATCAGGACTTTGTCCTTGGCCAGCTCAAAGTCATACATGAGGACTGACTTGCGATTGCAGCGCGCGGCGTTCAGCGCGGCCTCATTTACCATGTTGGAGAGCTCGGCGCCGGAGAAACCCGGTGTGCCGCGGGCCAGGATGGACAAATCAACGTCATCCGCCAGGGGAATCTTGCGGGTGTGGACACGCAGGATCTCTTCGCGGCCGCGGACATCAGGCAGCGGCACCACCACGCGGCGGTCAAAGCGTCCAGGACGCAGCAGCGCGGGATCAAGAACGTCCGGCCGGTTGGTGGCGGCGATCAGGATCACGCCTTCATTCGACTCAAAGCCGTCCATTTCGACGAGCAGCTGGTTGAGCGTCTGCTCGCGCTCGTCGTGCCCGCCGCCCAGGCCTGCGCCACGATGGCGGCCCACGGCATCAATTTCATCGATAAAGATGATGCAAGGCGCGTTCTTCTTGCCTTGCTCAAACAGGTCGCGCACGCGGCTGGCGCCTACGCCTACGAACATCTCGACAAAGTCAGAACCGGAGATGCTGAAGAAAGGAACGTTGGCTTCGCCGGCCACCGCCCTCGCCAGCAAGGTCTTGCCCGTGCCGGGATGGCCCACCAGGAGCACGCCTTTGGGGATGCGCCCGCCCAGCTTCTGGAACTTTTGCGCTTCGCGCAGGAACTCGATGATCTCGCGCAACTCTTCTTTGGCTTCATCCACGCCGGCAACGTCTTTGAACGTCACCTTCTTCTGCTGCATGGAGAGCAGGCGCGCGCGGCTTTTACCGAAACTCAGGGCCTTATTTCCGCCGGTCTGCATCTGCCGGATCATGATGAACCACAGCGCGCCGAGCAGAAGGATGGGAGAGAACTGGAGAATCCACAAAGGCCAGTTGGAGCCCGCGCCGTCCTTAAAAGTCACTTTCACGTTCTTGTCATCGAGGGCCTTGAGCATCTCGGGATTGGTGGCCGGCACCACCAGATGGAATCCGCCGCCCGCGCGGTACTTTCCGTGTGCCTGGTTGCCCTCAATTGCGACGTCCAGGACCTTTTGGTCATGCACGTCCCTCATGAAGTCGCTGTAGTTGGTCTCCGTCTCTTTGGCGGCGCCTCCGCTGCCCTGGATCATCCTCCACAGGACGAACCCCACCAGCAGCAAGACCACCCACAACACGACCGTTTTCACTGTTGAGTTCACTGACTACTCCTAAGAATTCTTGGGCCCGGATAAACCAAACCCCGCAGGGCCTTGCCCGGCAATCCTCTTAACCATACAGACGCCTGAGCTCCCCAAAATGTTCAACGAATGCGTATTTTTTTCGGGACTAACCCACCTCTTAGATGCCCAGACGGAAGTCCCCGGTACAAAAAATGTGCTTAAATGTGCTTCCAGTGATTTTATACCGGTTTTGGCCCGGTGCGGAACCGGAGTTAAGACCGGGCTTGAGTCGCTGCCGCTGCTGCAATATAAGGCAAATTGCGGCCCACATGGGGATTCCCCAGTCCATAGCCTACGACAAAACTGTGGTTCATCAGAAAACCAAAGTAATCAGGCTGGAGTGACAACCGGCGGGAGGCCTGCTTGTCCAACAGGACAGCCAGCCGCACGCTGCTGGCGCCCCGGCCCTGGAAATGCCGGATCAGGAAGTCGCTGGTGACCCCGGACTGGATGATGGCTTCCACCAGCAGCACATGCTGGCCCTGCACATCCACTTCCGGAGTAAAGAAGATTTCGGTGGTGCTGGCGCTGGCATCCTTGAACTCGGGCTTAACGAAG
Source organism: Candidatus Angelobacter sp. (assembly GCA_036380095.1). Classification (GTDB taxonomy): domain Bacteria; phylum Acidobacteriota; class Terriglobia; order Terriglobales; family Acidobacteriaceae; genus Angelobacter. Next base: position 7,720 of record DASVFK010000134.1, read on the forward strand.
TGGCAAACCACCGGCACATCCAGCTCGCGGACCAGGTCGGCCATGAAAACAAAGCCGTTTTCCATTACCCCGACCACGTAGATGGTCTGCCCCTGGTAGTCCCGGGAGATCTGGCGGGCCATCTCCTGCACACGTTTCCTGATCTGCTCGGCAGAGATAAGCACCTTGGGATACTCCTGTTGCAAGCTTCCACTCACTTTTAAGTTCCGGACTCCATGGGAATCTCTTCGATTAGGACCGCATCGCCACCGTGGCAGGCGAAAGCTTCCGGCACAGGAAAGCCCCGCATCCAGACGATCTGGCCGGCGCTCTCCACCACTGGCCACAGCTTGCGCTCCGCCGCAGAAAGCTCGCGGCCCAGCCGGCCAGGCTGCAACAATTCTTTTACCTTCTTCGGGGACTGCGTGAACGCCGGAAAGAATCGATCACCCGCCCGCCAGTTCCTGAGCGTCAATTCCGGCTGGAGGCGGTCGCGATCCAAAAGTAATGCTGGATTATACCCCGAAACCGTTTGTTTCCCAGCACTTATTACTCGGGCACGAAAGGTTGATCCCAGCGCTGAAGCCGTGATTTCGCCGGGCAGAGGCAGAGCGTATTCGTATTGCGCCGCAGCGGCGGGCGCGCGCCGCGAAAGCTGGAGCTCACGAAAGCTGCAAGCGGCAACGGCCGCTCCGGGCAAGCATACCGGTTTTGCTTTTTTGCCGTGCTGGGCCAGGTTCCTGAGCTCCTCAATGTGCCTGAACTCCAGGCCCAGGCCCATTTCGCCGGCCACGGCTTGCAGGACTTGCCGCTGCAGCGCAGTGGGTAGCGACCTGAGTTCTGCCAGATCCAAGGCCCAGGTTTCGCCGGCCTCACCCGTGTTGGAGCGGCCATCCCGGCTGGGCTTGCCACGCTGCGCCAGCCGGGCCAGCAACCGGGTCCGCTCTTGGTTCCAAAACTCCTCTTCGCCGCGGGCCATCTCAGCCAGGTCCGCCAGCGTCTGGCGAATTGCAGGATTGAAGTCCCGCTCCAGCAGAGGCAGAAGCTGCCGGCGGACGCGATTGCGGGTATGAGCGAGGTCCTGGTTGGTGAGATCGTCACGCCACGGCTGGTTGAGCGATTTCAAGTACTCCTCAACTTCAAGGCGGGTCACTTGCAGCAGCGGCCGCACCAGCGACTTTTCCTGATGGATGGGCGCGATGCCCGCCAGGCCCCGGGCGCCTGCGCCGCGGACCATGCGCATCAGCACCGTCTCGGCCTGATCATCGAGGGTGTGCGCCGTGGCCATCTTGTCCACTTTTTTCTCCGCGATAAGGCGGGCAAACCAGGCGTGCCGCAGCTCGCGGGCGGCGGTCTCCAGGCTCAGCTTGTGATCGCGTGCCCAGGCCGGTGCGTCGCCTGCCCCAAGGTGGAGTTCCAAACCCAATTGTGCGGCGAGTTTGCTCACAAAACCCTGGTCGTGGTCAGCTTCCGCGCCACGAATGCCGTGATGGAAGTGGGCCACGGAGAGCACGATGCCCAGGTCCTGGCTCAACTCAGCCAGCACCCGCAGCAGGGCCACGGAATCCGCGCCGCCGGAACAAGCCACGGCCACGCGCTCGCCGGGTTGGAGCAAGCGTTCTTCGCGAACGTAATGGCGGACCTTCTCAATCACGTCCTTAATATTAATCTTAGCTGTCGTTGTAAATACCCATCGAAAAACCGCTAAGGGCAAACTTGCTATACTTTTACCCCCGATGAAGGTGATCGCAATCATTCCCGCGGCTGGACTGGGCACACGGATGTCGCCCCCGGGGAAGAAGGGCCTGCCTTCCAAACAATTCTTCGAGATCAACGGCACGCCGATCCTCGTGCACACGCTGCGCGTCTTCGCCCGCAACCAGCAAGTGAGCCGGATCGTGGTGGCCCTGCGCAAGAACGAAATGGATCAGGTCAGCCGGCGCCTCGAAAAAGAAAAACTCGCGGCCAAAGTGGAGATGGTGGAAGGCGGGGAGCATCGCCAGGATTCCGTGGCCAACGCGCTGGCCGCGCTCCAGGCCGCGCTGGATGACATTGTCCTGGTGCACGACGCCGTGCGGCCGTTCGTCGACGACGAAATCATTGCCAACGTGATCCATGAAACGGAGAGGCACGGCGCCGCCATCGCCGGACTGCCGGCGGTGGACACCATCAAGCAGGTGGAGCGCGCCGCCGAAGGCGCAATCATTACCTCCACTATCCCGCGCGAGCGCGTGGTGCAGGCGCAGACGCCGCAGGGTTTCCGCTATGAATTGATCAAGCGCGCTTTTGACGCTGCCGCGTCCGATGGCTTCACCGGCACCGACGAGGCATCGCTGGTGGAGCGGCTGGGAGAGAGCGTTTGGGTGGTGATGGGCTCCGCGCGCAACATCAAGATCACCACGCCGGCGGACATGGAGCTGGCCGAGTTTTTGATGGCGCAAGCGCAAAGGGTGACGAAGAACCTGGCAGGGTGAAGAGATTTCTACCGCGGATGAACGCGGATGGACGCGGATCAATGGAAAAGCAAAACCCAGAGTTGTTGCATGCCGAACTCACCGAAAAAATCATCGGCATTTACTACGATGTCTATAACGAGATTGGGCACGGATTTCTCGAATCGGTCTATAGCAAGTCTATGTTTGTGGCGCTGTCGAGCGCAGGGCTCTCGGTCCAACGTGAAATTGCGATACCGGTTTATTTTCGAGGCATTGATGTTGGACAGTTTAAGGCTGACTTGGTCGTCGAACACTGCGTCCTCGTTGAGCTTAAAGCCGTTCAAACCCTCGACCGTTCCTGTGAAGCTCAAGTAATGAACTACCTGCGAGCTACTCACCTCGAGGTCGCTCTTCTGTTGAACTTCGGCGGACCGAAGCCCCAGTTCAGAAGGTTGGTTTTTGCAAATGAAAAAAAGAAAATCCGCGTTCATCCGCGTGAATCCGCGGTAGGTACTTCATGAGGATTGGTTATGGCTGGGATTCCCACGAATTCAAACCCGGCATTCCGTTAAAAATCGGCGGCGTTGAGTTGCCGCATACCCATGGCCTCGCCGGTCACTCCGATGGCGACGTTCTGCTGCACGCGCTGACTGACGCCTTGCTGGGAGCCGTCGCGGCGGGCGATATCGGCAGTTACTTTCCTCCTTCCGATCCCAAGTGGAAGGGCGCGGATTCGGCCATTTTCCTGGCAGAAGCCCTCAAGCAGGTGCGCCGCGCGGGATACACCATCGCCAACGTGGACTCCACCTTGATCCTGGCTGAGCCCAAGATTGTCCCGCACGCCGCGCGAATCCAGAAGCACGTTGCCGATCTGCTGGGCGTGAAGCCCGATCAGGTCGGCATCAAGGCCAAGACGCCGGAAGGCATGGGCACGGACAACGCGGCGATCGCGCATGTGGTGGTGCTGCTGATTTCCTGAAATCCCGAGCAAAGGTCTTTCTGAAATCCCGAACGCAGCTCTTTCTGAAATCCCGACCCTGAGCGAAGCCGAAGGGGAGGGATCCCTATGGCTGTGTAGAAGGTCAAGGTTTGCGAACCTCCGGCAGCGAATTATGGGAGCCGCCCAGCTCCCTTTGCTCTTGACCCGCCGAATTGAACTCCTTTTGGTGAATAGGGAGCTCTCGCTTTGCTCGAGATTTCAGAAGAAGGATTCCGCGCGATTCCGGCGATCTTCTGGTCGTCTTTACTCCGTGCCTCCGTGTCTCCGTGATGGATTTGGCTTTCCCGATTCCGGCGATCACCCGATGACCCGATCGCCCGATGTCCCGGTCTCCTTGTTCCCCTCCTGAATAGCTGCTAACCTTGCAAGTTCCCGAACGTCAACTCTCCTCGGGGGTTCTGCCATGAAGATGTTCTTCCGTCTCTTTTTCTGTCTTGCAATCGTTGCCATTAGCGCCATGCCGGCCAATGCCGCCGGCCCGCTGCTGTTGCAGCATCCAACCATTTCCAAGACGAGCATCGTCTTCGCCTATGCCGGCGATCTGTGGACCGTCTCGCGCGAAGGCGGAGATGCGCATCTGCTGACCAGCGGCGCCGGTACCAAGAGCGACCCGGTGTTTTCGCCCGATGGCAGCATGATCGCCTTCAGCGGCGACTATGACGGCAACGTGGACGTCTACGTAATCCCGGCCACGGGCGGCGTGCCGCACAGGCTCACGCACCATCCCGGCGTGGATGAAGTGATTGGCTGGACGCCTGATGGCAAGCAGGTCTTGTTCCGTTCTACGCGCAACAGCTATTCGCGCTTCAACCGTCTCTTCACCGTCTCGCTCGAGGGCGGCTTGCCGCATGAGCTGCCGCTGCCCATGGCTGAGTTCGGCTCGCTCTCCCCCGACGGCAAGCACATCGCCTACGTGCCCACGGACAACAACCGTCGGCTTTCCGCCATTGGCTGGAAGCGTTATCGCGGCGGCAAGGCCTCGCACATTTGGATCGCTAACCTCAAGGATTACGAAATCGAGAAGGTCCCACGCGACGTGTCCAATGACGGCACGCCCATGTGGGTGGGCAACAAGGTCTACTTCCTCTCTGACCGCAACGGGCCGTTCAGCTTGTACGCCTACGACCTGAAGTCGAAAAAAGTAGAGACTGTGCTGCCCGCGACCTCCGACATCAAGTCGGCTTCCGCCGGTCCTGGGGCGATTGTGCTGGAGCAGTTCGGTTCGCTGAGCCTGTTGGACCTGGCCACCGGCAAGGCGAAAACCGTGAGCGTAAGCGTGCCCGCCGATCTGCCCAACGTCCGGCCGCACTTCAAGAAGGTGGAACGCGAGATCACCGCGGCCAACCTCTCGCCCAGCGGAGCGCGCGTTCTGTTTGAAGCGCATGGCGAAATCCTGACCGCCCCGGCGGAAAAAGGCGACATCCGCAACCTGACCAATACGCCGGGCGTGATGGAGCGCGATCCCGCGTGGTCGCCCGACGGTAAGTGGGTGGCGTACTTCTCTGACGAATCAGGCGAGTATCAGCTCTACATCAAGAGCCCGGACGGCATGGGCGAAGCCAAAAAGATTTCGCTCGGCACGGCGGCTTCGTTCTATTACAACCCGGTCTGGTCACCGGACAGCAAGAAGATCGCCTATACCGACAAGCGGCTCAGCCTGTGGTACGTCGACCTGGCCAAGGGCACGCCGGTGAAGGTGGATTCAACCAGCTATGACGCCCCGCAGCGTACGCTGGAGCCGGTGTGGTCGCCGGACAGCCGCTGGATCGCCTACAACAAGCAGCTTCCCAGTCACATGCACGCGATCTTCGCCTATTCACTGGAGCAGAGCAAAGCGCTCCAACTCACAGACGGGCTGAGTGACGCGCGCTTCCCCGCCTTCGATCAGAAAGGGCAATACCTCTACTTCACCGCCAGCACAGATATCGGCCCCACCACGGGATGGCTGGATCTTTCCAGCATCAACCGGCCGGTAACGCGCAGCGCGTATCTCATGGTCCTGCGCAAGGACCTGCCCTCCCCGCTGGCGCCGGAGAGTGATGAAGAAAAAGCCGGTGGCGATGAGGCCAAGCCCGAAGGCGATAAGTCCGCGGCCAAGGGCGAGGAAAAAGGCGAGCAGGAACCGATGAATCCTGAAGACAAGGCCAAAGCCGCCGATGCCAAAGCCGCCAAGGGCGTCAAGCCCGAGGGCGTGAAGGTGACGATTGACGCGGAGAACATCAGCCAGCGCATTCTCGCATTGCCGATCCCGACGCGGCCGTACGTTCAGCTTGTTTCCGGAAAGGCCGGAACCATCTTCCTGGTGGAAGGGCCGGGACGGATCGGGCCTGATGCCCAGACAACGCTGTGGCGTTTTGATCTGACTTCTCGCAAGCCGGAAAGATTGACCGAGGGCATCAACGACTTCGCCCTTTCTTTTGACGGCAAGAAGATGCTTTATAGCAAGGGTCGTGGCGCCGCCCGCCGGTGGTTCGTGACTTCCGCTGCTGCGCCGCCGGCAGGCGGTGGCCCCGGCGGCGGAAAGCCCGAGACCCCGCTCAACCTGGCGCGCATGGAAGTGATGGTAGACCCGCGCGCCGAATGGAAGCAGGAATACAACGAAGTCTGGCGCATTGAGCGCGACTTCTTCTACGATCCCGGCCTCCACGG
>DASVFK010000135.1:0-12626 GCA_036380095.1 Candidatus Angelobacter sp.
TGGTACCTGCAAGACTAGCTTGTATCAGGCACGAATATAAAACCGCAGTAGAGTTGTTCGACCAAAGCCTGGCCCAAGCCGACTTGGGCGCCATCTCCGTTAATCTGTGGGATGTCGTTTATTATGCAGTTGCGCTTGCCCGAAATGGGGACGCGCGAGCGAGGACGCTTGCTGTTGCAGCGGAACAGAGAGTCAAGACAGAGTCGGGTCGCGTAGCGACGCTTGCCTGGTGGTGTATGGCTGAAACCTATGCTCTCCTCAAGGATGCGGAGAGTGCTGTCCGTTGTCTTCGTGCATCTCTCGCGCATGAGCCGAAGTTGGTCCGCCGCTGGTTAGCTGATCCGGGGTCTGCAGAGGTCTTCGAAGGCATTCGTCGTGATCCGGTGTTTGCCGCGCTTGAGGGTGAGATGCTGGCTGTTCCAAGGTGAAAGTACAGCGCACACCAAGTGAGGGCAAAACCTGGAAAAGGAAGGCCAACGCTTCTGGACTGAGAGCCAACGACCCAAAGTCTTTGGTTCTCAGCCTTGGTCTTTTCCCGCCCGAACGCGCTATCATGTCCTTGACCCCCTGATGGAACAGGACCTGCACAATTTGAAAGATGACATGGTGGCATTTATTGAAGGCCACGGCCTGCGCCGCTTCAACGCCTTCATCGGCGAAGATGTGCCCAGCGTTCCCTGGTCGGCCGACGAAGACCACCCGGATGCCTGGAAGGATTTTGTCGAACTGGCAAAAGCTTCCGGCGTCGGTTTTGTCACTATGAATTACGCCGGCCTGGACAAGGAAGACGTTGACATTTTGCTCAACCGGCTCCAGGAAATCGAGTACATGAGCGATGAAGACGTGGAAGAGGCGCGCTGGCTGCGTAACTTTGCCGGGAAAGTGGGTTTCATCCAGCTCGGGTTCCCCTGCCAGGGCGTGCTGTTCCTGTATGAACTTTCCACGGACTGGTATGAGACCTACCAGAGGCTGGAGAGCGCCGTAGACGATTATGACGGCATTCTGATTGACGATTCCGACCAGGAAGAAGAATAGGCCTCTGCGCCCATGCGCTGGAAGCATGCGAATCCCGACCCTGCGCTGGTAGAACGGCTTGGTCTTGAAGCAGGCCTGGACCCGCTGCTGGCCCGCCTGCTGGCCATCCGCGGCATCACCCAGGCCGCCGATGCTCATCACTTTCTGGCGCCTTCCATCGAGCACCTGCACTCTCCCTACCTGCTGCGCGGCATGAAGACTGCGGTGGAGCGAATCTGCGCGGCCATCGCCGGCCAGGAAAACATTCTCATCTATGGCGACTACGATGTTGACGGCACCACGGCCGTGGTCATCCTGAAGACCGCGATCGAACTATGCGGCGGGACCGCCGACTTCCATGTTCCGCATCGCATCAAAGAAGGCTACGGTATCAAGGACGATGTGATCGAACACGCTGCCGCCGCCGGCGTAAAGCTGGTGATCAGCGTGGATACCGGCATACGCGCCTTTCAGGCGGCTGAAACCGCGCGTCGCGTGGGCCTGGACCTGATCGTCACGGACCATCACCTACCGGAAGCTCATGAAGGTGTGCCCAACGCGCTGGCGGTGCTCAATCCCAACCAGGCTGGATGCGACTATCCCTGCAAAGCGCTCTGCGGCGCCGGCGTGGCTTTTAAGGTCGCGCAGGCTTTGTTTGCCCGATTCAAAGACCCGGCGGAGCAGGCACGTCTGGTGCCGTCGTTCCTGAAGATGGTGGCCCTTGCCACCATTGCCGATGCGGTGCCGTTGGTGGGCGAAAACCGCATCATGGCAAAGCTGGGACTGGAAGGCTTGCGCAAGCCGGTGAACGGCGGGCTGAAAGCACTGATGGAAGTCTCCGGTCTGGGCGATGCAGGCCGGGCGCTGGGCGCGGGCGACGTGGGCTTTCGCCTTGGCCCCCGCATCAATGCTGCCGGACGCATGGACGTGGCACGCGACGTCATCGAGCTCTTCAGCTCGAAAGACCAGGAGCGCTGCCGCGAGATTGCGCGCAAGCTGGACCAGCTCAACCAGGACCGGCAGGGCGAGGAAGCGCGAATCGTAGCTGAAATTGAGGCCCAGCTTGCCGCTGAACCTGATCTGAGCGGCAAGTTCTGCATGGTCTTCGATGGCGAAGGCTGGCACCGTGGCGTGGTTGGTATTGTGGCGTCGCGTGTGGTCGAGCGTACCGGAAGGCCGGCCCTGGTTGTGGCCCGCGAAGGCGAGGAAGCTCACGGGTCTGGCAGGTCGATTTCGGCGTTTCATCTGCTGGAGGCGTTGGAATCATGCCACGACCTCTTTACCCGCTTCGGAGGGCACGCCCACGCGGTAGGTTTTGCGTTGCCTTCAGCACAAGTTCCATTGCTTAAGCAACGCTTGAATGATTTTGCCCAAAGCAAACTGAAACCTGAAGATTTTGAGCCGGAACTGACCATTGATTCCTCTCTGGCGCTGAACCGCGTCACTCCCCAATTGCTGGCCGCGCTGGGTCGCCTGGAGCCTTTTGGGCAGCACAATCCCGAGCCGGTTTTCTCCAGCTGCGGTGTGAACGTCTTAGCGCCGCCGCGAATTATCAAGGAGAAGCACATCAAGCTGCGGGTAAACCAGAAACTTGCGGACGCCAGGAACAGCTTCAGCTATGAAGCCGTGGGCTGGCGCATGGCGGAGAGACTTGAGCGCCAGGGCCTTCAGCCGGGCGAACAACTGGATCTGGCCTTCAAGATCACAATGAACCATCACCCTGAGTTCGGCGGGCTGGAGCTCTCGCTTGAGGATTTCAGGAAGTCTGGCGTGGTGTAGAAGCAGTCGGCCATTCAGTCAGGAGGGTATACTGCGAGCATGGCGGAAGAATTGATCTTTTGCTCTCGGTGCGGCGCGCAGAACGGCGTGAGCGCCAGCTTCTGCCAGCGATGCGGCGCTTCACTTGTTCCAGCCGGCATGCCTGTGATGCCTGCCCCTGCGATGCCCGGCTATGCACCTGCGGTCCCGTCCCAGAGAATTGCTTACGGCGGATTCTGGATCAGGTTTCTGGCCTTGTTCATCGACGCCATGGTCCTTAGCGCAGTGCTGTATCCCATGCTTTTCGCCTTTGCCGGTGCACATGGCTGGCGCACGTACGATTGGGACAGCAGGGACATCGTGCATTTTGCCCTGGTCGCTTCCACCGCCAAGTTCTTTTCGGTGGTCGTAAGCTGGCTCTATGAAGCGCTGATGTTGAGCTCTTCCTGGCAGGGGACGCTGGGAAAAAAGGCGCTCGGACTCAGAGTAACCGACGACTACGGCCAGAGGATCACCTTCATGCGCGCAACCGGCCGGCACTTTGCCAAGTACTTGTCCTGGATGACTCTTTGCATCGGCTTCATCATGGTGGCATTCACCGAGCGCAGGCAGGCCCTGCATGACTTTGTTGCCGGCACGCTAGTCCGGCGAGATTCCCAGTTCTAAGCTTTTCTGCCGCCGTACGAGGTTTTTGTTTGTCCCGTCCGCCGGTCTCATGCGGCCTTCATTTAAACTGAAGGCACATGCCGCTCGATCCTCGATCCCTGCGAAAGTTGTTTGCCCTGGGGGCAGTGCTGGCGGTGTTGGTGGCTGCCGCGTTTTATCTGCAGAGCATTGTCCGCAACCGCCGGATCATCACGAGGGTGCCCGCGAAAATAGCGGAAAACATTGCGCGCAGCGGCAGCGGGTTCACTTACTCGCAATCGGACGGCAAGCGGACCCTGTTCACCATCCATGCGGCCAGCTTCCAGCAGTACAAGGAACCGGGTCGGGCTGAAGGCGGCAAGGCCGAGCTGCATGACGTCAGCATCATCGTCTATGGCCGGGAAGACAATCGCGCTGACCGGATTTACGGCTCGGACTTTCTCTACGATCCGGATTCCGGCGATGTGACCGCCAAAGGCGAAGTCCAGATTGACCTGGAGGCCGATGCCACGGTCAGCGCAGCACCCAACCAACCTGCGCCCGAGGCCCGGAGTACGATCCACGTGAAGACCAGCGGGCTTACCTTCAATCGCAAGAGCGGCATCGCCGAGACCAAGGAACCAATCGAGTTTCGCATTCCCGGGGCCGGGGGTTCGGCAATCGGCGCGCATTATGATTCGCATGCCAGCGTGCTGAATCTGAAGTCCGCGGTGAAGATCGTTACCACAGAAAAGCAAAAGGCGACGATCACCGCGCAGAGCGCCAACATCAGAAAAGATCCCCGGCAGATTGTTCTGCAGGCCGGCAAGGTAGAGCAGCAAGACCGCACCATGTCCGCCGACAAAGTCATCATCGCCTTGCGCGATGACAGCACCGTGGAACGCGTGACCGGCATGGGCAACGTTCACGCCATGCGTCCCGGGCCCAAGGGCTTTGAGATCAACGCGCCGCAAGCAGACTTGTATCTGGTCGGGGCCAATCAGCCCAGCTCTGCCACCATCAGCGGCGGCGTGAGCTTCCAGCGCCAGGGCGATTCTCCGGCCCATGGCACGGTAGGAAAGGTGCTGCTGAGCTTTGATTCCAAGGGGAAGATCACCAAGGCAAGAGCGGAAGATTCAGTGGATGTGACGCAAGGGGCCGGCCCCAAAGCCGAAGAATTGAAGGCCGCGGCAGTGGACCTGTTTGTGCAAAACGGCAAGCGGCTGGAGAAGGCGGTAACTTCATCCGGCCCGGCTGAGGTTTTGCTGACCCAAGGCGCCACCAGGACCAGCATCAGCGCGGGGCAGCTTGAAGCTCGCTTTGCGGAAGAGAACCAGCTGAGTTCGGTGCGGGGCAGTCCCGATGCCAAGATCACGTCTACAACTCCAGGGCAGCCAGACCGCGTAGCGACGGCGCGCGAACTGGTTGCCGACTTCAGCGACCCAGGACAAATTACCTCGGCGGACTTGACCGGGGCGTTCCACTACCAGGAAGGCCAGCGAACATCCACAGCAGAGCATGCGCACTATAACGTCGCCGACGATTCTTACACGCTCACCGGCTCACCTCGGATCGTGGACTCCGGCGTCACGCTGACGGCGGACAATATCCAGCTCAATCGCAAGACAGGCATGGCCAACGGCCAAGGCAACGTCAAGACCACGTACAACGACATGAAAGCCGCGCCTGGCGGCGCCATGCTCAGCTCCTCGGAGCCCATTCACGTGACCGGAAGCAGCGTGAATGCTGGCCGCAATGCGGGTATTGCCAGGTACACCACGGGGCGGCTCTGGCAGGGAACCAACATTGTTGAAGCGCCCAGCCTTACCTTTGATAAGACCCACCGAACGCTTCAGGCCCAGGGAGACCAGTCCCGCCAGGTTGCCACAGTATTTGTGCAGGCTGATAAGGCCGGGAAATCCACACCGGTAAACGTCACGGCAGACAAGCTGACCTATGTGGACGCAGAGCGCAAGGCCGTCTTCTCCGGACACGTGGTGGTCAAGTCGGCTGATACCACCATGAATGCCAAGTCCATGCAGATATTCCTGCTGGCTCGGGGAAGCGCGGCTGGAAGTGGGGGGAATCAGATGGATCGTATTGTGGCACAAGGAGATATCGAGATCCAGCAAGGCGCTCGCAAAGCCTTGGGCAACCAAGTGGTTTATACGGCCCAGGAGCAAAAATTCGTGCTGACAGGAACTCCAGAGCGAAAGCCTAGCATTTTTGATGCCGAACACGGCCAAATTACCGGCGATTCGTTGACTTTTTTTACACAGGGTGATAGGGTGCTCGTAGGCAGCGGAGACTCGTCCCCAACACTGACGCAAACTAGGAATCGAGACACGAGCACGAAGTAGATGCAAACCCTGGCCACGGACGACATTGCGAAATCGTACCGCGGGCGACGGGTGGTAAACGGCGTCAGTCTTCACATCAATCAAGCAGAGGTGGTAGGCCTGCTGGGACCCAACGGAGCGGGCAAGACTACGACCTTTTATATGACCGTGGGGCTCGTGCCCCCTGATAGCGGGCGGGTTTTAATGGACGGCGAAGACCTTACGGATGTGCCCATGTACCTGCGGGCGCGCGAGTACGGCATCAGCTACCTGCCCCAGGAACCTTCAGTATTTCGCAAATTGACGGTGGAAGAGAACATCATGGCGGTGCTGGAAGTGCAGCGGCTTTCCTGGCAGGAACGCCGGCGCAAACGCGACCAGTTGATTGATGAACTGGGGCTGGGGCACATCCGCAGCAACATGGGCTACGCACTTTCCGGGGGCGAGCGGCGTCGCGTGGAGATTGCGCGCGCGCTGTGCATCGCGCCGAAATTCATCCTGCTCGACGAACCCTTCTCAGGCATCGACCCGATTGCCGTACTCGACCTGCAGAAGATAATCTTCGACTTGAAGGCCAACGGAATCGGCGTGCTGATCACCGACCACAATGTCCGGGAGACGCTCTCCGTGACCGACCGGGCCTACATCATCAACGATGGCCGCATCTTCAGGACCGGAACACCCGAACAACTGGGCAACGATCCTGAGGTGAAACGGGTTTATCTGGGAGAGAGCTTCTCCTTTGTGTGATGGGCGATGACGGCGAAAGAATAGAAGCAGACGGGGCAGAATGGTTTTACTCCAGCACAAGCTGAATCTGAAAGTAACGCAGAAGCAGATCCTGACGCCGGGACTGGTGCAGATGGTCAGCGTTCTCGCGCTCAACAAGCTTGAGCTGCGCGAGATGATCAACACGGAGATGGTGGAGAACCCCGTTCTGGAAGAATTGGATTCCACGGTGCCTCTGCTGGACGAGGTGGCCGGCCGCGAAGAGGCCCGCGAGCGCGAAGACGCGCAGGAGCGCCAGGAGCGCCAGGAACCTACAGCCGAAGCAGCGCCCGAAGCCGACAAGAAAGACCCCTTTGACGAGATCGACTTCGGATCGTTCTTCCGCGACTATCTTGATCCCGGTTATCGCAGTTCCGCCGACCTGGAAGAGATCGAGCGGCCCTCGTTTGAAAATTTTCTCTCCAAGCCCGCCAACCTCACGGACCATCTCATGTGGCAACTCGGCGCCGTGAACCTGCGGCCGGAAGTGCGTGCCGCCGCCGAACTCGTCATCGGCAATTTGAATGAAGAAGGATATCTGACCGCGTCAGAGGACGAGTTGTTGGGGCTGGCCGAGGCTGAGACGGCGCCCGAGACTGCTGTGGCGGAAAGCGGAGCAGACGACGAACAGCAAAATGACGGGCAGGCTCCCCAGTCTGCAGAAGACACCTCACATCTCGAGTTGGTTGTCTCGCACACGCCAACCGCTGAAGCCGCGCCCCATGCCGGCAATGGGCTGGGCCCGGTACTGCAGTTCAGCCGGGAAGACCTGAGGGAAGCGATCCAGATGGTCCGTTTCTTCGATCCTGTGGGAGTGGCGGCGCGTACTTTGCGCGAGTGCCTGCTGGCCCAGCTTGAGCATCTGCAGAAAACGCGCGATCTGGAAGGCTCAGAAGACCCTGAAAACGACCAGGTGGTGGAAGATGCGCTGAAGATTGTGGAAGGGCAGCTCCATTTCCTGCAGAACAAGCAGTACAAGGAAATTGCCCGCGCCATTACCCGGCCTATGGAGGCCGTGGTGCAGGCCCATGAGTTCATCCGCACGCTCGATCCCAAGCCCGGCCTCCGTTACAACAAGATCGAAGCCAAGTTGATTGAACCGGACGTGGCCTTTGTAAAGCACGGCGACGAATACCTGGTGCTGATGAACGATGAAGACCTGCCGCAGCTTCGCGTGAGTCCAACATACCGGCGGCTGCTGCACCAGAGCCAGGGCGTAGAGAAGGAAGTAAAGTCTTACGTCAAGGAACGCTACAAATCGGCCGTGCAACTGATCAAGAACATCGAACAGCGCCGGCAGACGATCCTGAAGGTCTGCCTTGCCATCATCGGGCGGCAGCGCGACTTCCTGGACCACGGCATTGACCTGCTGAAGCCCATGATGATCAAGGAAGTGGCGGAGGAGATTGGCGTTCATCCTTCCACGGTCAGCCGCGCGGTAGCCAACAAATACGTGCATACGCAGCAGGGCGTGTTTGAGCTGCGCTTCTTCTTCTCAGAGAGCGTGCAGGGGCCGGAAGGCGCCGCAACGTCACTGCTGATCTTGAAGCGCCGGGTGAAAAAGCTGATTGAAGAAGAAGATGCGTCACGTCCGCTGACGGACGAGCAGATCACCAAGATCCTGCAGTCGCAGGGCATCCAGGTGACGCGGCGGACAGTGGCCAAGTATCGCGAGGACATGAAAATCCCCAGCACACATCAAAGGAGGTTGAAGAACTAGCTAATTCCAGACACGCGCGAACAGGCGTGTCCTGGAAAGCAACAAAAGCCGCCTGTACAGATGCCATTTTCTTCCGGGCACCAGTCAGACGACTCTCAAAATGCGCAACCCTCGGAGGGAGTCAATGAACGTGGAATACACTGGCCGGCAAATTGAAGTCACTCCCACAGCCCGCAAGCTGGTCGAAACCGGGCTCGAAAAACTCAAAAAAATCTTAGGCAGTAGTTTTGACGCGCACGTGATCTTGTCTCTGGAAAAGCGCCGTCACATTGCGGAGATTACCGTGACCGTGCGCAACTATCCCGCGATTGTCGGCGTGGCCGAAGCGGGAGACGTTGGCGTGTCCATTGGCCACGCTCTGGAAAAGGTGGAACGCCAGGCGTTGAAATACAAGACGCGATGGAAGAGCAAAAAGCAGAAGGCACGCAAGCGCCAGAGCGAGATCGTGCCGGAAGAAGTGTCGCTGGCACTGGCCGTCGGCGGCGACCTTAAGACCGCGGTGCCGGTGAAGGTGCATTCCTTCCCCAGTCGGGTCAAGTTTACCGAGGCCCACGTGGTCAAGAACGGCGATGCGGTCTCCCATCGGCCGCTCACCGTGGAAGAAGCCGTGAAAGAGGCGGAATTCCGCGATCGCGAGGTCTTTGTCTTCCGCGATCCGCAAGGCCGCGTGAAAGTGCTGCACCGCAAAAAGGACGGCAAAATGGAATTGATTGAAGCGCCGTAGCCGGCGCAGGAAACAATTTGATGCACAAGGAATGGGCGCCGAGAAAGGCGCCCATTGTGCTTGCCTTGCACATCGGCTGCACAGGTTGATGGTACACTTGCCCTCGCAGGGTCATGTCCATGGATGCCCAGACCTTCAAACAGGAAGTGAACGATTGCCGCAGGCTCGCGCAACAACTGGTGGACGGCCTCAGCAGCGATCAATTTGTCCTGCGGGCCAATCCGGCGAAATGGTCCATCGCGGAATGCATCGCCCACCTGAACCGCACAGCCAAAGTCGTGCAGAAGATCACGTTGCAGGGAATCGCACGGGCCAAAGAAAAGAACATCCGCGGCGACGGGCCGTTCCGTCTGGGAGCACGCGGTCGAATGTTGATCTGGGTCGCCGAACCCCCGCCCAAGTTCCGCATGCCGGCCCCGCGCAGCGTCGTGCCACCATTGGTCATCGAGCAGCCTGAGAAGCTGATTCCGGACTTCATGCACGCGCAGGACGAATGGGAACGCTTGCTTCAGGAGGCAGAAGGGCTCGATCTGGCGCGGGTCACGCTGGGACCGTTATTTTCGCCGTTCCGCTGCCAGATGAGCGGCGGTCTCATGTGGATGATGGCCCACCAGCGCCGCCATCTGTGGCAGGCGGAAAACGTGAAGCGGCAGATTCTCTCCGCCGCTGCCATGGTCTCCGCTTAGGTTTCTTGAACGGTGCGCGCTCTGATTGCGAGGGCTGTTCAGCTTTGCGTGGGATCGGCAACTCGGCCCATGAAAAGAATTGTCCCGGTCCCGTTTTCTCTGATCCAGAAACAGAACGGGCGGTCAGCGATGAACTCGAAGGGCTTGGGCGGCTTCCATCCCGGTGCGGCAGCCGCCATAAATCCCATGCCCAATGTGCTTGCGGCTTCCGCCCCTTTTTCATCCACAGCGATAAAGCTGTTTTGCAATACTTGGGTGGCCTTCGCACCTTCCGGATTTGACACAGCCGGTTTGAGTGCATCAAAGGAATCAAACAAGCGCCGTATTCCCAGCCTTTCCAGCAGCGGCAGAAACTCGCCGTCGTAACGGATGGTGAATTTCGGCAGCTTAACCAGACCCTCTTTTGGCTGAAAGAACTGGCTGAAAATCCTGCCCTCGCGAAGAACGGTCTGCTCCATCGCATAGATCGAGTTGCGCTGCAAAAGCCTTTTGCGCGGTAACAGGAAGTACATGGTCGTCCCCGACAGAAGGAGCGCGACGGCCTGGAACGTGTCTCCCTCGAGGTAAGGATAGGAGCCGCTCTGGCTCATCATGGGGACAGGGTGGGCAGGGGCTGCCTCGGGGCGAAATTCCTCAGGTTTGGTTTTCGACTCTTCAAACTGGTTCATCCACTGCCCTTTGAAATAGGTTGCCGAGAGAAGAGCGAAATCGGTTTCCCGCAGTGCCATGTCAATCCGGCCGTGGGTCTTTTCCCGCGACCACTTCGAGATGCGCGCAGGCAATTCGGAGCGGGTAGCCGCAATCATCTCCGTGCCATAGTACTGCCGGCCTTTTTCCAGAAACGCAGGCGCGAAAGACAAAGGCAGCGACGCCCAGAGCGAGTTGGCCAGTACGAACGACTCCTTGGCTCCATTGATCTTGGCGAGGACCCTCTGCAACTGCAGGTTCTGCTGGTTGATTTCGTCCAGGCCCATGCCTGCGAGCCCCGTGAGTTGCATGATCTCGTCCTGCGTGGTTGCATCCGTCCCATTCAGCAGCAATGATAAGGCTATCGAGAAGGGAAGAGGCGACATGATCAGGTTGCCCTTGGTTTCACTGGCCAGGGCGCAGTAGAGCGAGGCCGCAAATTGCGTGTTGGCTTCAGCGACGGATGGCATATGAGTGGCTGCCGCGACCGGACAATCCTAAACGGTGAAGCAGTGATGTGCAAAGAAAAGCGGGGCACTCAGCCCCGCCTTCAAGCAATGCTTTAACTGTGCTTAATCGCCGGCCATCGCCGGCTCACGCACCTCATACAGCGAATACCACGAAGTGGCAGCCTTCAGGCTCTCATTCACGTTGTTGATGTTCTGCACGCCTTCCGTTTGGAGCCACTTGCGGAATGCATCCGCGCCTTGTTTGGCGTAAACAGGGATGCCTTCCTTCCAGGTGGCGCGCCCGCAGAGCACGCCGTTGAATTTCACGCCGGCTTCCGCGGCCAGCGCCAGCCCTTCGTTGAACTCGGCATTGCTTACGCCCGCGGAGAGATAAATGAACGGCCGGGTGGCCACGGCCGCGGCTTTGCGGAAGTGGTCCATGGCTTCCTGCTTGGAGTAGGCTTTCTGTCCGGCGTAAGACTTGGCGCCCTCAACGAACTTCATGTTGACCGGGACTTCCACTTTCATCACGTCCACGCCGTAGCGGTCCTTGGTGAACTCGGCCATGGAGCCGATGACCATCTCCGGCTTCTTCTTGGCGAAGTCAAAGCCTTTTTCGTCCAGGCCTTCTTCGTAGCATACGAACTCCAGGAAGAAGGGAATGTCGTTGGTGCGGCACTCGTCGCCGATGCGCTCCACCCAGGCGTGCTTTTTGTCGTTGATGGCCTGGCCGTCGGCGGGAGTGTAGTAGAGCAGAACCTTCACGCAATCGGCGCCTGCTTCTTTCAGGCGGCGCGCTGACCAGTTGTCCAGCAGGTCAGGCAGGCGGCCAGGGCCGGTCTTGTCATATCCGGTCTTCTCATAGGCCAGCAGCAGGCCGGCATTCTTGGCGCGGCGCTTGGACGCAGGCAGGCCCCACTCCGGGTCGAGCAGGATGGCGCTGGCGTGCGGTGTGAGCACCTCAGTGACGATGCTCTTGAATTCCTCCATCATCGCGTCTGTAATCTCGCCGCCCTTCTCTTTGCCGAGGGATTTTTGCAGCGACCCACGCTGGTCCATGGCGGCGGCGGCGATCACACCGCGACTATTGGAGACGGCCTTCATTCCTGCAAGTTTTCCGGGGGTAAGTTTCACGGTGTTTCCTCCTCAAAGCCCGGCACGTGGGCTGAATGTGTATTCCGGATTACGATCACTAGCAATCAAATTGCCAAAGGTGCAGAAAGCGGGCCAAGCCGGCCTTTGATTCTACTAGATTCGGAAATGCAAGGTGCAGCACGCGCAGTGTGCCCGTGTTCACTGTCGTAACGGCAGGCTCTGCAGCACCGCCCGCTGTTTTGCGATCAACTGCTCGATTCCTCTTGCGGCGTAGTCAATCATCTTCTTGAGCTGCGTTTCATCAAAAGGATGCTGCTCGGCCGTGGCCTGCACTTCAACGATTTTGCGCGAGCCGGTCATCACGAAATTCAAGTCGACTTCCGCTCGCGAGTCTTCTTCATAGCAGAGGTCGAGCAGGATATCGCCTTCCACAATACCCACGCTCACGGCGGCCACAAAATCGCGGATGGGCGCTGCGCTGAGTGTGCCCGCTTCCACAAGCTTTTCCATGGCCAGTCCCAGGGCGACGAAAGCGCCTGTGATGGAAGCCGTGCGTGTGCCGCCGTCAGCCTGGATCACGTCGCAATCGAGCGTGATGGTGCGCTCGCCGAGCTGGCTGAGATCGACGGCCGCGCGCAGGGCCCGTCCAACCAACCTCTGGATCTCGTGCGTGCGGCCGCTTTGCTTGCCGCGGCTGGCTTCGCGCGGCGTACGCGTCAGGGTGGAACGCGGCAGCATGCTGTATTCGGCGGTGATCCAGCC
>DASVFK010000136.1:0-43428 GCA_036380095.1 Candidatus Angelobacter sp.
TTGCTGCGGTTCACTGATGAAAATGTATTTGGAGTTCCTGGCCACGCCTACCACCTGGACGTACGGCCCCTTTTCCGTGTCCAGACGAAAACGCTTGCCCAGCGGGTCCTGTCCCGGCCAATAGGCTTTGGCGAACTCCTGGTTCACAATGGCCACGCGCGGCGTGCCGGCCTTGTCCGCAGCAGTGAAATTGCGTCCGTTGACGAGATCCATCTTCATGGTCGTAAAGTAGTGTTCGTCCACCACGTTGTTCATCATGGTGACGCTCTCTTGACCTTTGGGAGCCTGGTAGCCTTCTGGAACCACAGAGCGCGGCGACTGCGTCGGCTGGAACGGCACCACGGCAGAAAGCGTGGCGGAACGAACTCCCGGCAGTGCGCGGGCCCTGTCTACCAGATCGCGGTAAAAAGCACGGGTCTTCTCCGGTGTATAGCGCACCAGTGAAGTATCAAACTCGGTGATAAGCAGGTGGTCCGTGCGGAAGCCGGGACTGGCCGTGAGCGATTTGCGGAAGCCATCGAGCAGCATGCCCGCCGCCACCAGCAGGACCATGGAAAGCGCGATCTGGGCGATCACCAGCGTGTTGCGTCCCAGCGAGCGACGTCGTCCGGTCATGCCGGTCTCGGCATTCTTCAACGCGGAGACCAGATCGGTCTTCAGGCTGTGAAACGCCGGCGCCAGGCCGAACACAAGGGCGCTGGCGAGAGCGGCAAGCAAGCTGAACACCAGCACGCGCTGGTCAAGCTGCGGATCAATCATGATCGGCAGGTCCGTGGGAATGCGGATGGTTTGCAGGAAGCGGATACCGCCATAGGCAAATCCCAGGCCGAGCAATGCACCCAGCAGCGAGAGCAGAATATTTTCCGCAAAGAGCTGGCGCAGCAGTTTTGTCCGAGTCACACCGAGAGCGATGCGCACGGCCATCTCGCGCGTACGTCCGCGCGCGCGGCCCAGCAGCAGGTTGGCCACATTGGCGCAGGCAATCAGCAAGACCAGCCCCACCAGGACCATCAGCATGGTGAGCAGGATGGCGTCAACCGAATCCTGCGCGACGCGCGCCTGAATTTGCGTGCGCACGGCCATGCCGCGGCTGCGGCCGTCCGCCGGGTATTGCTGCTGCAGGCCTTTCCACAGCGTAGCCATTTCCGCCTGAGCCTGTTTCTGAGAAGCGCCTTTTTTCAAACGCCCTTCCAGGGAAAGGCTGTAGTCGTTCCTGTCCTCCAGAGGATCTTTGGGCGTCCCGCCCAACCGCTGGGCCATTTGCATCGGCACATAGAAGGACGGCCGGACGTATTGGTCCATGCCGAAGAAGCTCTTGGGGGCCACGCCAACCACAGTGAAGTCCGTGCCGGAGATGCGCACGGTCTTGCCGATCACCGTCTTGTCGCCGCTGAACTGGTCCTGCCAAAAGCCATAGGCCAGCACCACCGCTGGCGTGCCGCCGTGGGTGTTTTCTTCTGGCGCAAATTCGCGACCCAGGACCGGCCGCACGCCCAGCACGGAAAAGAAATTGTCGCTCACCAGCGCTCCCAGGCGAATCTGCGGTGTTTCCGCGGCTGAGCGGGCCATGCCGACTCCGGAGTATTTGAAAGCCACCAGCCCATCCAAGGACTTTACGTTTGCGCGCAGATCACGGTAGTCAGGATAGGAAAGCCCGCTTAAGTCGCCGAAAAAGCCGCCCGAGTCCCCCCCGGATTTGTCCAGGCTAACGTCCATCACTGAGCCGGGATCAGCCACGGGCAGCGGGCGAAACAGGAGAGCGTCCGCCAGGCTGAAGATAGCGGCGTTGGCCCCGATACCCAGCGCCAGTGACAGCACGGCGATTGCGGTGAAGCCCGGACTGCGGGCGATCATGCGAAAGGCGTAGCGAATCTCTTGCAGCATGAAGGTTAAGACGATCTAGATCGCAAAAAGTTCAAACAAAATGCTCCTGGCGGGAGGCTTCCGGCAGAAAAAATAGGCCGCTTGGCCGTTAAGAAAGTCTTATCAACGGCGTCTTTCCTTCCTCGCCCCCAGCTCCACCTTCTTCCTCGGCCGGTTTTTGATCCAGATCGGCGTGCCCACAAAGCCAAAGGCTTTGCGGATCTGGTTCTGCAGAAAGCGCTCGTAAGAGAAATGGAGTTTTACGTCTTTGTCCGTGAACAAAATGAAGGTCGGGGGCGAGACCTGGGCCTGAGTCATATAGAAGACTTTCACCTTCTGGCGATGAGGCACGGCGGCGCGCTCGAAGTCCACGCTCTCGATGAAGCGGTTCATTTGGGAAGTACCGATGCGCTTGCGCCGCTCGGAAGCGACAAAGTCGAGCGTTTCAAAAAGCTTTTTCAGGTTCTTGCCCTCGGTCGCGGAGATAAAGACCACCGGCGCGTAGTCCAGGAACTTGAGAGCGCGGCGGATTTGCTGCTCGTAGATGTAGCGATCGGCGGGCCGGCGTCCATCGTCATTCTTGCGCATCGGCCCCGCGTCTTTCGCGGAAACCAGGTCCCATTTGTTGACCACGATGATCACCGAGCGCCCGCTCTCATGCGCGTAGCCGCCGATGGTCGCGTCCAGGGCGTTCACGCCCTCCACGGCATCGATCACCAGCAGCGCGACGTCGGCGGCTTCCAGGTGCTTGCGCGCCATGACCACGGAAAGTTTTTCCGCCATCAGGTGCGTCTTACCTTTACGGCGGATTCCGGCCGTATCAATGAAGCGATAGCGCTTGCCTTCGCGTTCCATCATTTCATCGATTGCATCGCGTGTGGTGCCGGCGATGGGTGAAACGATGGCGCGCGCCGTCCCGGTCAAGGCATTTAACAGAGTTGATTTGCCTACGTTGGGATGGCCGATGATGGCGACCTTGGTTTCACGCGGCGCTGCTTCCTCGGGGAGCGCTTCTCCTTCGATCTCTTCCTCTACCGCGGGTGCTGCTTCAGGCGCAGCGTGCGACACGGCCTCAGCCTTCTCTTCGGGGATCGCATACAGCACAGCCTCCAGCAGCTCCGCTGCTCCGGTGCCGTGTTCCGCCGAGATGGGAAACAGGCGCTGAATTCCGAGCGTGCGAAAATTCTCTGCCTCGGCCTCAAGCTTTGTCGTATCCACTTTGTTTACAGCCAGGAACAGGGGCTTGCCCAGGCGCTGCAGCAGGCGTGCCAGTTCCATGTCCGGCGCTGCGAGTTCGGTGCGCACATCCACCACCATCACAATGGCCGCGGCCTCTTCCAGCGCTACTCGCGCCTGGCGAAAGATCTCTGCCGGGATGAATTCTTTTTCGTCGGGAATGATTCCGCCGGTATCCACCACGCGCAGCCGGCGGCCGTTCCACGTGGTTTCGGCATAGAGACGGTCACGCGTGATGCCGGGTTCATCGCCCACAATGGCCCGCCGCGAGCCGATCAGCCGGTTGAACAGCGTGGACTTGCCCACGTTAGGACGCCCAACGATGGCGACAAGGGGAATGCGGGCTTGCGTGGCGGATGACATCGCTGGTATTTGTACCGACTTCTGTCTTCCAAGCTATCATAAGGAGCACGCACTTCCCTATGTCCTCCTCCCCGCACACCGAGACCGCCGAGCAGACCCGCCGCGTGCCCACGCTGCACCAGTTCTTTGCGCCCGGAGGTGTGCTCAGCCAGACGCATCCATTGTATGAACTTCGTCGCGGCCAGCTGCAAATGGCCGAAGCAGTCGAAAAAGCCCTTGCGGAGCGCCGCCACCTGATCGTGGAAGCCGGCACGGGGACAGGCAAAACTCTGGCTTATCTGTTGCCCGTGATCCGCAGCGCGAAGCGCGTGGTCATCTCCACCGGAACCAAGAACCTGCAGGAACAGCTCTTCTTCAAGGACATTCCTTTCCTGGAACAGCATCTCGGGCCTCTGCGCGTCTGCTATATGAAAGGCCGCAGCAATTATCTTTGCCGGCAAAAGCTTTATGACCTGACGGAGCAGCCGGTGCTTTCCGGCCTGCAGGAAATCGAGTGGTACCGCCAGATCGCGGAGTGGGAGAAGGTCACCGAATCGGGCGACAAGGCGGAGCTGCGCGAACTGCCGGACAACAACCAGCTGTGGCAGAAGCTGGACGCGCGCACGGAGCGCTGCATCGGCCAAAAGTGCGCGCAGTGGGACCGCTGCTTCATCACGGAAATGCACCGCCGCGCGGCCGAGAGCGACATCATCATCGTGAACCACCATCTCTTCTTTGCCGATCTGGCGTTGCGCCAGACCGGCGGCCCGGACGCCGGCATCCTGCCTGACTTCGCCGCCGTGATTTTTGACGAAGCACACGAACTGGAAGACGTGGCGGGAAGTTACTTCGGCGTGAGCGTGAGTAACCTCCGCTTTGAAGAGCTGGCGCGCGATATGGAAGCCGCGCTGCCGCCGAAGCAAGCCATGTCCGCCGGATTGCTGCAGGCGCTGGGACGCATGCGCGAAAAGGCGCGCTTCTTCTTCGGCCTGCTGCCCGCCGGCGACGGCCGCTTTGCCTTCCGTGATCGCGAGGGCTTTCTGATGAAAAACGGCGAGGACTATGACGTGCTGATGCAGTCGGTGGGCCGGGTCTTCTCCGAACTGGAACTGCTGCCCAAAAAAACCGACGAGGTCTTCAACTTCGGCCGGCGCACGCAAGAGCTGCAGGCACAGCTTGCCTTCATCCTGGAGTCAGAGGACAAGAACACGGTGTTCTGGATCGAGCGGCGCGGCGAGCCGCGCAAAGGCCGCGGGGGGCAGGGCCACGTGATCCTGCAGGCCACGCCCATCGATGTTTCCCAGATCCTCAAGCAGACGCTCTTCGACAAGGTGGAAACCGCGGTGCTCACCTCCGCCACTCTTGCCGTCAACGGCGCTCCCGATCGCGGGAGTTTCGCGTACATCCGGCAGCGCGTGGGTCTGGAGCATGCGCGCGAACTGGTAGTGCCGTCACACTTCGACTACGCGAACCAAGCTGTCTTGTATGTTCCGCCGGAGATGCCCGACCCGCGTTCCACTGCCTTTGCGCGCAGCGCGGCGGAAACCATTCGCCGCCTGCTGGAGATCTCGCAAGGCCGGGCGTTCTGCCTGTTCACCAGCTACGCCCAGATGAATGACATCCATGACCGCCTATTGGGCGAGCTGCCTTTTCCCATGCTGCTGCAGGGATCGGCGCCGAAGAATGCCCTGCTGGAAGAATTCCGCCTGACTCCCAACGCCGTGCTGTTCGCGACTTCATCGTTCTGGCAAGGCGTGGATGTGCAGGGCGACCAGCTCAGCTGCGTGATCATTGACCGGCTGCCCTTTGCCGTGCCCAACGATCCCGTGGTGGCCTCGCGCATTCGCGCCGTGGATGAAGCCGGGGGAAGCGCTTTTTTCGAATACCAGGTGCCGGCGGCGGTGATTGCGCTCAAGCAGGGCTTTGGCCGACTGATCCGCTCGGTGAAAGACCGCGGCGTGCTGGCCCTGCTTGATAATCGTGTGGTGAAGCAGCGTTATGGAAAAGTGTTTATGGAAAGTTTGCCGACCTACCGCAGGACAGATGACCTTGCTGAGGTCGAGCGGTTTCTGGCCCGGAAGAGTTAAATAAGAATCAGTCCGGCACCACTTGCGGTCCCCGGCGGAGGGGAGCTTCTTCCATCAACTCCACCACCAGTTCCCGTACGGTGAATTCGTCATGAGTGGCGTGACAAGAGGTGGTCACGCGATGCACCAGCACCTTGCCGTTCTCCAGGTCGTCGGCGAGCTGGCGCAGCATACTCGCGGTCTTCATTTCGTCCAAACCAAAGGCATATCGTCCGGCCCGGCTTGAGCACTCCGCTGCATTGATGATCTTTCTGTCCCCGCTTGACATGTTGACTCTCCCTGCTCAAGAACGCGTCCGCCGGCGCATGCTTGCAGCAAATTAATGCTCTGTTTCTACACCCGCCACCAGGCTGGTAGCGTGGCATTTTCGAATAAGAATCATGAAGAATCCTGCAGCACCCGTGAAGTGGGTCGATTTAACACGTTCGCTCCGGATTTCCACACTCCACCTCTGCCGGATCTACTTTGTATGGAAGGTGTACGAAGAGACGTCTTCCCAGGTTCCGCCGGCGCCGTGGATTTGCAGATCTACGGTGTAATCTTCATTCACCCTTAACAATCTCGAAGGAACTGGAAAATCAACCAGCCAACTGGACCCGGCGATCCTGGCTGCGAGCATGCTTTCGCTAAGTACCTCGCGACGTCCTGCAAAGCGTTTCATGAGGGCGCGGAAGGTGCGGCGCGAATATTCCGCGCTCACCGGCAACTCCAGCGCAATGAGCGAAGGCTCTTTGGGCAACGCGATCACCGGGGTCTGTGGTCCCTGGCCGCTCCGTATCAACAGTTCGTCGGGAACAAGGCGATGGATCTGGGCAGGCGCCGCCGGAGTATGCGTTTGCGCCATTTGCGTAGGCGCCGGTTGCGGGCTGAGGCCTGCCACTCCGCTTGGCGGCGAGGAAACGGGTCTTTCCTGATGCAGCCGTCCGCCAATCAGCCAACCGAGGGCGAGGAACAGCGCCGCGGCCAGAACGTGGCCTGCGGTCCATCTCCAGGGCGAAACCACACCGCCCTTCGGCAACCACCCGACGGCCAAGCCGGGCCGTGACTCGAGCGTGACCGAGGCACGGCCATGACTTTCTCCGATGGCCGGATCGGGAGCGATGGCAAGTTCCAGGCGGCGGCCTCGGTTCCGGTACAGGACCGTTTGTTCCGGAGCGATACCGTGCTCGGCGGTGTACGCAACCGGAAGCACGGCCAGCAGCAAGTCCTCGCCGTCAGATTCAGTCCACAATTCGATCAGCTCTGTGCCTTCCTGAATGACGAAACTGCGCTGGCTGCTGAGGGTCAGAGAAACACGCGCGCGTTCCACTCCATCGACCACGATTCTTGCCGAATCGGGCTTGGCTTTTTCGCGGCGCGAGGCTTGCTGGGAAAGGGATTTTTCAATGGACTGGCGCTCTTGCTGGGTAAGGCCCGCCGGTCCCGACGTTGAATCGTGGTCTTGTCTAGCATTTTCCATATTAAACCTAGGTACTGCCAATTTTTGTTGCGGCGGCTCGGAGGTGAGCGCCTTGACCAACCGGCCATGACAAATGGGATCAATCAGCGCGTGGCAGCGGTTGATTTCCACTTTGTCTGGATCGATTTCCCCGCTCTTGCCGGAAAGCTGCGGCGGCAATTGCGTGTGGCCGGCGATAAAGCTGGGAGGCACAGGACAGGCCTGCATGGTGCTCCAGGGAGTGAAGGCTTTCAGGCAAACCTCCACCACGCCTGTCCAGCGTGCCTGGTCGTCTTCCACCGCGAACCGTATCTCGCCGCGCGCGCTACGCTCGGTGATGAGGGACTGGCCAAAGCGGCCCAGCAACTTTTCCATCAGCGCGCTCTTGGCCCGCCGATATTCGTCGGCGCCCAGATAGCGGTCGGTAAGGGTCTCATAGATGCGCTGCGTCTCCGCAGTGCTGTAGTTGTGGAGCAGACGGTGGATTCCAACGTTGACATAAAACGACGACATGGCCGTGCCCGCCCGAACCAGGATCTTGATGTAACGCACCACCATGTCTCTCTGACTTTGCCCGCCCTGCCTTTCCTGCTCCTGCTCGTATGGGTCGGATTCGAAGAGAATCAGCCACTGCAGGGTATCGCCTTCGTCGCGCGTGATTCGCGTGATGCCCCGCTTGAGATGCTTGTCGCGCCAATACGTCCGGCGGCTTTCCCGCCCACGCTGCGCTTTCAGCTTGTCCATGGCGGCGGTGAGGATGCGGACGGCCGCTGGTCGCTCCGGAAAGACGAAGCAGGCCAGTTGAAAGCCTCTATCCAAAAGGTCGCCCTTTGAAGACAATATTGTTCCTCCCGCAAAAACCCGGCCAAGCCCCTTGAACCTGGCCGGAATGGCGCAGCACAACGATGAACGCGGCTATGGACACCCGCTCCCGAACGTCCGGCGGATGCCATGAGTAGTTTCGCCCGCGGCTCCAGCATCCAGCGTGGCAGTTTCAGACAACCCTATTTGAACACCGCCAGGGCCGCCCAGGTTCCATTGTCGCGTATTCCGCGGGCCTTACGGGTGCAAGGCGGAATGAGACGCTGCTGGGTCGTGCCGTTCAACGTCCTGGAACGGCGCATTATTGGGCGGTTCGAAACTGTCCTTCTTATTTCAGGGAACCATTTACCGAGAGAGGCCGGCACCTATGAGAAACACGCCAGGCTGGACGGAGTCTGGGGCGACACGGTCCATCGCAGAAAGACTGATTTCATCCAATCTGGAATGAAATCCGCTATTGTTTTTTCGCCAGGCTCAGGTCTTCCAGGCTCTTGGTGCGCGCCTTGAGCTCTTCCGCGTTGGGTGCATTGGGCACAAGGGCCAGGTAATCGCGGATCTGCTGGGCAGCGCCGGCGTAATCGTTTTTCTGCAGCAGCAGATTGCTGAGCAGCAGCGCCACGTCGGGATGTTTGTGTTCGGTATCCAACGTCTTGTACTTGCGCGCGCTCTCTTCCGCCGGCTCGTACTTGGCCAGGTTGTAGTTGGCGGCGGCGTTATAAAAATACGCTGCGGGATAAGCATAAGAATTCATCGCCGCCACCAGGGCTGTGAGACGTGCCGCCTCTTCCCAGTTTTTCTCCTGGATCGCGATCAAGGCCAGCCCAAAGGACGGGTTTACGTATTGCGGGTCGGCCGCGAGCGCCTGTTTGTAAGCCGTGCGCGCCTCCTCGATCTGATTGCGCTGATGGTGGAGATCGCCCAGCATGGACCATGCGGCGGCAAACTGCGGATAGAGGCGCACCGCCTTCTCCAACTCCTTTTCTTCCACCTCGAGTCGATTTTCCTGCATCGCCCTCAGCGCCTTTTCAAACGCCTGGCGGGCATCTTTGGGAGCGGACATGGTGGTCAGGCTCACCGTTGCGCCGCGCCCTTCTCCCATGCGTTTGAGCACGATCGTTCCCACGTCGAACTGGAACATGTCGCCGCTGGTCCTGATGGAGACGGTGCTCGACTGGAACCCCGCCAGCACGGCGCGGAATTCGCACGCGCTCAGGTCTGGGGGCCGCCGGTTGCCGCTCTGGGCGGTAGTGCGCGCGGGGCTGCCCGGCGTGGTGCGTGGATCGTTTTCACTCGCGTCCTGGAAACCGAGGTTGGTGCCCAACTGGATCTGGAACTGTCCTTTGAAGTCGGTATAACCTTCGCGCCGGCTCACGCCGCTGCAGATGCGCTCGATGGCCACCGGTTCAGGAAGAGGAGCGCCGCCATCCAAGATGACGCGGCCGGCGACAAAGACCGGCTGCGTAGTCGTGTCGGGAGATGTAGGGGTTCTGGAAGTCGTGCTGCCACGGCCCGGCGAGGGTGGAGCGGTGCGTTGCGCTGCCGCTGTCTGCAGCAGGAATGTTCCAGCGATCAAGATGCAGATGCCAAGACGAGAGGGCCCGGTAGTCATGGTTGCCTCCAGCCCGCGGTTACTGCGCCTGCCTGTTCTCATGCTGCCAGGCAGTTCGGGGGACAGTAAGGAATCTTAGCCTCTTTTTTGCTCATTGCGAACGAAATTTTGCAGAAGACCGCCGGCTGGATCTTCCGCGGCATGGTCGAGCGATGAAGAGTTTTCAGTGTTGTTTGGCTTCGGTGTGCGTCGGCTTCACCCGCGGGTACGCACGATACTGTGCAATCCGGAAGATGAGTGCGGAATAGCCCATGAGCGCCCAGAAGGTGGCTGCCGCCAGAAGCCACAGATCGGCAACCCCGCGGCCCGGCTCCAGCACGAAAAAGACCAGAAGAAACGTGGCTTCGGCGGCGATGAGCGCCGCCATCAGACAATCGCTCAGTCGCCAGCGCGAGCCGCTGCGCAAGGTACGCCAGGCGATGGCATCGTCAATGAACCGCCCGATAGCAAACCAGAAGACCACGCCGAGCAGGCTGAATTCCACGATGCGGTAGGCTTCGCGGTAAGGGGAGCGCGGCAGGAACATCTCTAGGGGAGCGGCAAAGATCCCGGCGGGCAGGTTGACGGCAGTGGCCACCATGGCCGGCGGCGTGCCCATGCGGCCCTCAACCTCAACACCTTGGGGCAGGCGCAGCATCTGTGGCGCCGACCGGTAATATCGATACGTGGACGCCGCTACAAACAGCAGCGCCGCCACCGGCAAAGCCCGGCAGAATTTCACCAAGGGCCGCCCAGTTTTCAGACCTTCAGCCATGTCTCGCGACCAGTATCAGCGTTTAGCGTCCCGGCGCCGCCGGGATGCGAGCCGTTAGGCAAACGTCATCGCGCAGGGATGAAGCTCGGTTCGCAAAACGGGCCGTCAGCAAACCGTGAAGAACAGCAGCCTAGGGTTCGCGGCGGCTGGTCCCCAACTCGGCCACCACTTCCTGCCCCAGCAGCTTGCTGCCGTCATAGAGCACCTCAATCAGGCGCGAGCGTGTGTTGCGCGCATTGGCCACCGCCGTGGCAAGCTCAGTGGTGGGAAAGACGCCCACCATCTCCCACTTGTTCTCACCCGTCTGTACCCAAAGCTCGTACTGTTTCCACTTGGCCATGCGCCCTAATAGACCTTCTTTCCCTACCTTACTTGAAATCCCCTGGAACGCAAAACTTCACCGGCTCATGTGCCTGGGCTGCGTCTCAGATGCGCCCTGGTCCATGCCCTGCCAGCCCAGCTTCTCGCCCTGATTCTGCTCGTCCAGCCATTTTTTGAGCGGAGCAAAGTAGTCAAGGATGGCGGTGGCGTCCATTTGCCGCTGGCCGCTGATGGCAAACAGGGCGTCCGGCCAGGGCTGGCTTTTGCCCATACTCAGCATCTTGTTCAGGCTCTGGCCGGCGGCCTGGCTCTTATAAATGGAGCAGCGATACAACGGTTCCTTTTGGCCGGCGGCCTCGCATAGGGCGCGATGAAACTGGAACTGCAGGATGCGCGCCAAGAAATAGCGTGCGTAAGGTACATTGCCCGCGATGTGATATTTGGCCCCGGGATCGAAGTCGGCTTCGCTGCGCGCCACCGGCGGCGCCACGCCCTGATATTTCGCTTTCAGCTCCCACCACATCTTGTTGTACTGTTCGGGCGTAATCTCGCCGGAGAAGACCTTCCATCGCCACTTGTCAATCAGCAAGCCAAAGGGGAGAAACGCGATCTTGTCCAGCGCCATCTTGAGCAGGTAGCCGGTGTCCGCGCTTTCCGGCGGGACCGTCGCCAGCAGCCCTACTTCCTTCAGGTATTCCGGCGTGACGGAAAGGGCGATGGTATCGCCCACAGCTTCATGGAACCCGTCATTGGCGCTGTCCTGGAAGAGCGTGGGCTGGTGCATGTAAGCGCGCTGATAAAAGTTGTGCCCCAGTTCGTGGTGAATGGTGACAAAATCCTCGTCGCGGACTTCGATGCACATCTTGAGGCGGAGATCTTCCTTGCTGTCGATGTCCCAGGCGCTGGCGTGGCAGACCACATCGCGGTCCTGCGGCTTGGTGAACAGCGAACGCTCCCAGAAAGTCTGCGGCAGCGGGGCGAAGCCCAGCGACTTGAAAAAATTCTCGCCGTAATGCACCATGCCCAGCTCATCGACTTTGTGTTCTTTCAGGAGCGCCGTAAGGTCGTAGCCCTTATTCGAGTCCGCCGGCGCCACCAGCGGATAAACGTTGCCCCACTCCTGCGCCCACATGTTGCCCAGGAGCTGCGCCGGAATCAGCCCGTCCGGACGGTCGGCGATCTTGCCGTATTTCTTGATGAGCTGCTTGCGCACGTAAGCATGGAGCGAGACATAAAGCGGCTCCACCTGCCGCCACAACCGCTCCATTTCAGCGCTGAACTGTTCCGGCGTCATGTCATAGTTGGCCCGCCACATCGCTCCCGTGTCCTTGAAGCCCAGTTCCTTGGCGCCCTGGTTGGAGAGCTGTACAAAGCGCGCGTACTTCTGCCGCATGGGGACGGAGATCTTGTGCCACCCGACCCAGGCATCCAGCAGTTCGTCGGGATTGGTGCTGGTGGCCAGGATGCGGCTGAGATCGTTCAAGGACAGGCACTTCTGCTTGCCGTCAGGCGCGGCACCTGCCGGTTGGGGCTTGCAGTACTTGCCCTTGCCATAGGTACCGTCGAGCCAGGTGGCAATCTCGGTCAGCTCTTTCCGCTCGGCGTCATTGTTGGGCGCGGGCGCGGTCAGAGAGAGCTTGAGCAGCATGAACTTGCGCGCCAGCTCGGGTGGGAGCTTTATCGTGTCAAAGCGGCGAGCGTCCAGCGCCAGTTGTGTCACAACGGCCGTGAGCTTTTCCTGCGCCTGGGCGGACATGGCTTCCGTGTCGTCCGTGATGAAGTTTTCCTGCACCCAGGAAGCCCGGCTGGCCCGCACTTGAAGGTCCAGAAGCTGGGCTTCAGCTTTTTTCATGAAAGCCTCTGCTTCGGCGATAGTCGGCGCAGATTTGGAGGCGGCTTTCTTAGCTGGCGCGGAGCCTTTCTGCGGAGCCGGCTGCGCCCATGCGGCGCAGGTGATCAGCAGCAGGGGAAACAGCACGCGGGAAACTTTGTTGGACAACATGAATCCTCCCTAAAGCAAACTGGCTAGAGTAGCGTTTTGTGCAACTCCCCGCAACCCCAGGCGCGAATCGCTGTGGCAAAAGAGCGTTAGTGACACGTGAGAGTTGCCGGAGCGAAGGCCTTCGTGCTCCGGACCATGCCGCTGTTGCTGACCGTTGCCGGCGTAGTCGTAGCGTTGAGACAGGTGGCAAGGCCCTGCTGGTTGATCGAGGTATTTGTGGTATCCGATGTCGACCAGGTCCCGAGGATGTCCGGCGCCAGCGGACAATTACCCACCGCGCCCGATTGCGCCGCAAACTGCACCTGGTTGCCTGGTGGAGCGAGTGTGTGGTCAGCAATGGCGCTGGCAGGAGCTACGTTGGCAGTAATGGTGCAGCTGTTCTGCGTCGATCCTCCGCAACCGGAGATCAGGAGACAGCACAACAAGACACTGAGCGCGAAGTGAAAGAACTTCATGACGGCTCCCGCGTCCATTGTAAGACCAACAGTCGCGGGCACGATTCTGGTTCCGGCGGTTGCTCGCTTTCGGGAAGCAAGTGTTCGAAATCGCACAGTTCGAGCGGGGAACCGGCATCACTCGCCCTGCGTATATCCCTCTACGGCTCATTGCCTTAGGCTGCAAACGCGGGTCTTGGCCATGAAATTGCCAAATGCGATGTAAGCCCAAGTTTGAGCGGAGGAAGGTGAAATGGAAACGCTGTTTCAGGACATCAAGTTCGGCGCGCGCATGCTGATCAAGAACCCGGTCGTGACTGTGGTAGCGGTCTTGACACTGGCGTTAGGGATCGGCGCCAACACGGCAATCTTCAGCACCCTGAACGGCTTCTTCCTGCGCCCGCTCCCGGTAGCAAACGCTGACCGGCTCACCTTCATCGGCGGCCAGATCAAAGGCTTTGACAACGGCTCCACCGGCATTTCCATGCTCGATTACCGCGACCTGCGCAGCCAGTCTGACGCTTTTTCTGACCTGCTGGCCTATAACCTGAACCTGGTGGGCCTTGATTATCAGGAAAAGCCCGATCCGATTGTGGTGAGTTTTGTGAGCGCCAATTATTTTTCCGCGCTTGGCCTCAAACCCGCGGCCGGAAGGCTGATTGCGGGCGACAAGACGGAAGAAAAAGGTACGGAGCCGGTCGTGGTCCTGGGTCACGCATACTGGAAGAAGCGGTTCAACTCGGACCCTACGATCGTGGGCAAGCAAGTCAAGGTCAACGGGGCTCCGGCGACCGTGATCGGCGTGGCCCCGGAAGGGTTCCACGGTCTCTACTCCATCGTGGAGATGCAGGCCTATATGCCCCTGGGACTGCGCACGGCATGGAGCGATAGCGACGACTTCTGGACAAAGCGGGATTCCTACCAATTGAAAGTCCTGGGTGTGCTCAAGCCCGGCGTGAGCATGAAGCAGGCGCAAAGTTCATTAGACGTGATCATGCAGCGGCTCTCCCAGCAATATCCGGAGAACAAGGATTTCAGCGCCCGGGTTTATCCGGAGCGCCTGGCGCGTCCTGAACCTGATCCTTCCAACAGCACGGTGATCGCGGCGGTCTTTTTCATGGCGCTGGCCGGAATTGTGCTTCTGCTGGCGTGCACCAATGTGGCCAACATCATCATGGTGCGGGCCACGGCGCGCGCGCGAGAGATGGCGGTACGCTCCGCCCTGGGCGCCGGACGCCTGCGCCTGGTCCGCCAGTTGATGACGGAAAGCGTGTTGCTCGCGCTGGTGGGCGGCGCCGCGGGCCTGCTGCTGGGCGCCTGGGTCAGCGACATGATCGGCTCCATCCACCTGGTGGCCTTGGGCAGTCCCCTGCTCTTCGACTTCAGTTTTGACTGGCGCGTATTCACCTTTGGCATGCTGGCGGCCCTGCTTACCGGCGTGGTGGTGGGCCTGGCTCCGGCTTTTCGCGTTTCCCGCGCCAACCTCACAACGGTGCTGCATGAAGGCAGCCGGGGTGTCCTGGCGGGCACCGCACGCTCGCGTTTCCGCAAGGCGCTGGTGGTGGGCCAGGTTGCCCTCTCGCTCATGCTACTGGTGTTTGCCGGTCTTTTCGTGCGCAGCAGCCGCAACGCGGAACGCATGTACCTTGGCTTTGATCCCAGCCATGTGCTCAACGCTGCCATGGACGTCCGCCAGGTCGCCTTCGATAACGCTCGCGCGCGCCGCTTCTACCGCGAACTCGAAGAGCGCATGCGGCACGTTCCCGGCGTGGAATCGGTCGCCGTGGCTTCCAACGTGCCCATGGGTTATTCCAGCGATGCCAAGCAGGTCCATGTGGAAGGCAAGACCGCGGACTCCAAAGAGTCTGCGCCAATCGTCCTTTATGACAGCGTGAGCCGCGATTATTTCAACACCATGAGCATTCCAGTACTGGGCGGGCGCGTGTTCACGGACCAGGACACGGAGAAGTCACCCCTGGTAGCAGTGATCAATGAAGCCATGGCACAGAAATACTGGCCGCAGCAGGACCCGCTGGGCAAACGCTTCAGCATGAAATCTGCTTCGGGGCCGTTCATGGAGATCGTGGGCCTGGTCAAGACCGGCAAATACACGGGTCCGGGAGAGAGTCCTACGGCGTTCTTCTACGTGCCCCAGGAGCAGGACCCGCAGCTGGTACGCACGCTCCAGGTCCGTACGGCAGGCATTCCGGATTCGCTGATCCCTGATGTGGAGCGCGAAATTCATGCGCTCGCACCCAGCCTGCCGTTGTTCGGCGTGGAAAGCATGCAGCAATCCCTGGAAGGCGCGAACGGCATGTTCCTGTTCCGCATGGGCACACGCTTTGCCGGCGCTCTCGGTCTGCTGGGACTGGTTCTGGCCCTGGTGGGAGTTTACGGAGTGATCTCGTATTCCGCTGCGCAGCGTACGCACGAGATCGGTGTACGCATGGCCATGGGCGCGGACCGCTTGACGATCCTCAAGATGGTGTTGAACCAGGGTTTCCTGTTGATCGGCATGGGACTGGCGGCCGGCCTGCTGTTGACCTTTGCCGCCACGCGCGGCATCGGCAGCCTGCTGGTGGGCGTGAGCCCGATTGATCCACTGACCCTGGGCCTGGCTTCCGCTTTCCTTGGCGCGGTGGGACTGTTGGCGTCTTATATTCCGGCGCGACGGGCCATGAATGTGGAACCGTTGAAGGCGCTGAAGTACGAATGAGAGGCATACGGCCTGCATGGCCGAATGCCTGTGCCGTCAGCCGATGATCTCCAAAATCACGAACTTTCCGGTAAGCGTTATGTGAAAGCTGATCCGGTGCAGCGTTGCCTTGTCGTTTCTCACGGCGACGTCTACTTCAATTCCAGAAAACAGCCGGTCGACCGTCGCTCCATTTACATCTGTGGCCGTAGCAAAAGGCGCATTACGCCATTGATCCACAGCAAATCCTGAATCAACGATAAAAAATTCCCTCTCGAATCCGGAGCTTACAGCAGCATAGAGCACCGATTGATCCACTTGAAAAGCGACGGGATTCAATGGCGGCTTAGGAAATCCGAAACGATTCACGATAAAGTTGATCGGGCCCGTGAGGTCTGGAAAGACGAATATCGTTTCACGCCGCCAGTCGTGCGGATTGTTGCCTCTAAGGTCGATGATGAGTACACCAGAGAGCACCAACTGCCATTGTTGACCAGTGATATCGGCCGGCGGCGGCTCATTTACGGCAAGCCCCACTGGAGTAATGAGCGAGTTCTGGACTGCAAATACGCTCATAAAGAGAGCTCCTTTCTGTTGGCTTTTGGCCCGTGAACGCCAGCTCTTAAAAGGGGCTGCCCTGTTCCGGCGCACAGTCCGCCAACTCCTCAAATAGACGTAAATAGTCTGTTTTTACCTAGGGTCATGCGTGGAATAAGGAAAACTTGTGCACGGCCTCTGGAAAACTCGTCCCAAACTCTGCAAAACTGCGTTGACGCTGCTCGGTGCCATGCCTGACAATCCTGAAACCATGCTCTTCTATCTCGCGGGCTCCATCGAGTATTCGCCCGACTTCGGCAAAGGCTGGCGCGCCGAGGTGACGCCACTGCTGCGCGCCCACGGACACGAGGTTTATGATCCCGCCGAAGATGAGCGGAAGAACCTTAGCGAGACAGAAGCGCGGGAATTTCGTTCCTGGAAGAGCCAAGACCTTGCCCGGTTCCAGAACACGGTGCGCAAGATCATCGCCTACGATCTGGATCTGATCGAGCACCGTTGTGACGCGGTCCTTTGCTATTGGGACGAGTACGCCGCGCGCGGAGCGGGCACGCAGGGCGAGTTGACCTTCGCGCACCGGCTGGGCCGTCCTGTATATCTGGTTTGCGGTGTTCCGATGGAGGCGATCAGCGGATGGCTGCTCGCCTGCGCCACCGAGGTGTTTCACGATCTGGGCCAGTTCAGGGACTTTGTGTGCGCTGGCTTCTCGCGCGAAGCAGTTGCGGGAACGCATGGATGATGACGACGACCAGAGGAATTAAAGAATGAATGCGATGCGCGGCAATCTCGGCTGGATTGAAGTAATTTGTGGTCCCATGTTCAGCGGCAAGAGCGAAGAGCTCATCCGCCGGCTGCGCCGCGCGGAGATCGCGCGCCAGCGGGTGCAGATATTCAAGCCCGCAATCGACGAACGCTACTCCAGTGACCACATCGTTTCGCACAATGACGCGCGCATCCGATCCGTGGGCGTGAGCAACGCGGCCGAAGTCGAGGCCAAGCTCGACCTGCGCACGGAAGTGATCGGCATTGATGAAGCGCAGTTTCTCGGGGAAGCGATGGTCGAATTTGTGGTGCGGCTGGCCGATATGGGCAAACGCATCATCATCGCCGGCCTCGATACCGACTACCTGGGCCGTCCCTTCCACCCCATGCCGGAACTGCTGGCCGTGGCCGACGAGATCACCAAGACGCTCGCCATCTGCATGCAATGCGGCAATCCCGCCAAACACACGCAACGGCTGATTGCCAGCGAAGACCTGATCGTGGTGGGCGCTGCCGGTATGTATGAAGCCCGCTGTCGCCGCTGCTTTGAGCCGAACCTGGCGGCGGTGGAAGTGGAAAAGAAGAAGTCGGAGTCGGTGGCGGCCGGACGGTGAAGACACGCGCGAGCTTTTTTCTGAGATCCCGAGCGGAGCGAGGGATCCCTATACCAACCTAGTAGATCGGCTCATTCTTCAGATCCAAGCTCGCCACGTCGCGAAGAAAGTACAGCCCAAGCTCTCTGACGGCTCCCTTTTTCGGGGTCCAGCGATCAACCAGGTGATACTTTCCATGGTCGATTCCTTCGACTACCCACTGTGCACCATCGAGTCCCGGGGGTTCAGGATCGCGAGTCGGCAGTGCCCAGTAACTAAGCTGCGCGATCTTCTCGATCAACTTCTTCACCTTGTTCGGTGGCAGCAACTCAGTTTTGTCGACCAACAGCTTCCCGGGTTTGTATCCGCCGGCACCATCCGCCATTTTGGCAGTTACCGTGCCGGCTCCATCAGGATGAATCACAACACGAACAGCAACAGGATGGTGGAAGGTGCGCAGCCATAGAAAACGATAACTTTGCACACCAGGATCCTGTTTGGCTTTAAACAACGGCGGCTCTTCGAGCGCCGTCAGTTGTTCTGAGTACCACTTGGCTTTAAAAGCATCGAGTTTGAGGTTGTCAGGGTAAAAAGCGCCGCCAGGGAAAAAGCCTTGGCTTACGGCAGCCAGAACGCCGCAAGACAATACAACCGGCAGTAGAGATGCAATCACGAGCAGCCGTTTCGCTGAGCGTCGTTGCCAACCCCAGAAGCCATCGCTGATCATAGGGATCCCTCGCTCCGCTCGGGACTCCGGAGGAACTAATCTTCCACTTCCACCACTTCGCCGCGCTCCGCCTTGAACTGCGCGATGATCTTTTCCTGGTTTACCGCGGGCACAAAGTCATAGTGCGACATCTCCATGTTGAAGCTGCCGCGGCCTTGGGTCATGGAGGTGAGATCGGCGCCATAAGTGAGCATCTCCGCCATGGGCACCTCGGCCTTCACGATGGTTTTGCCCGCCTTGTTGTCCATGCCCTGGATGCGCCCGCGCCGCGAGTTCAGATCGCCCATGATGCTGCCGGCGAATTCGTCGGGGATGGTGATCTCCACCTTCATGATCGGCTCCAGCAGTGCCGGCTTGGCCTGCTCCATGGCTTTCTTGAAGGCGATGCGGCCGGCGGTCTTGAAGGAAAGTTCGTTCGAGTCCACGTCGTGGTAGCTGCCGTCATAGAGGATCACGCGGAAATCCACCACGGGGAAGCCGGCGAGAAAGCCGCGCGCCGCGGCCTCGACGATTCCTTTTTCCACGGCCGGAATATAGTTCTTGGGAATGGCGCCGCCGAAAATGTCATTCACAAACTCAAAGTTCTTGCCCCGCTCGAGCGGTTCCATCTTGATCTTGCAATCGCCGTACTGTCCGTGGCCGCCGCTCTGCTTCTTGTGGCGTCCCTGCACGTCCGCTTTGCCGCGGATGGTCTCGCGATAGGGAACTTTGGGCGCCTTGAGGACCACCTCAGTGTGATAGCGCCGCTTCAACTTGGAGACCATCACTTCAATGTGCTGCTGCCCGGTGCCGGCGATGAGGAACTCCTTGGTCTGTTCGTCGCGGAAGAAGCGGACCTGAGAGTCTTCTTCCATCAGTTTGTGCAGGCCGTTGGAGAGTTTGTCTTCATCGTTGCGGCTCTTGGGCTCGATGGCGAAGGTAATGGCCGGCTCCGGCAGCGAGACCGCCGCATACTCGATTGGCTTGGCCTTGTCGCCCAGGGTGTCGCCGGTCAGCGTGTCTTTCAGCTTGGCCACCGCGCCAATGTCGCCTGCGTGCAGCTCGGGCACCGCCGCCAGGTTCTTGCCCTGGGGGATCGAGAGATGCGAGAGCTTTTCCGAAGTGCTGCGGGTAAAGTTCTGCAGCGTGGCGTCATTCTTGACCACGCCGGAGTAAACCTTGAAGTAAGTAATGCGGCCGGCGAAAGGATCGTTTGCGGTCTTGAAGACGAAGACGGAAGCCGGTTCGGAGTCGCTGACCTTGCGTTCCGCGCCGTGGCCGTTGCCGCTGGAATCCGCCGCGGCATGCACGGCGGAGTGTTC
Source organism: Candidatus Angelobacter sp. (assembly GCA_036380095.1). Lineage (GTDB taxonomy): Bacteria > Acidobacteriota > Terriglobia > Terriglobales > Acidobacteriaceae > Angelobacter. Next base: position 19,542 of record DASVFK010000136.1, read on the forward strand.
GGCCGCCGTGGGGAAGTAGTCGACAACAAAGTCGAGCAAATGGTCAGTCCCGATGTTGCCCAGCCCGGAGGCATAGAGCACGGGGAAAATCTTGTCGTCGCGGATGGCTTCATGCAACGCGGGGATCAGGTGCTCTTCGGAAATGGTTCCCTTGTCAAAGAACTCCTCCATGAGCTCATCCTTGCCTTCGGCAACGATCTCCACCAGCTTTTCATGGCCCTCTTTGGCCGCGGCTTCAAGATCGGCCGGAATGGGGCCTTCCTTGCCTTTGCCGTTGCCGCCCATGTCGTAGGTGTAGGCCTTCATGGTCACCAGGTCCACCACGCCCTTCAGGTTCTTTTCACTGCCGATGGGCAGTTGCACGGGCACCACCTGGCGGCCAAAGGCGTTGCGCAGGCTTTCCAGCGTGGTCTCATAGTTGGCGCGCTCGCGGTCCATGCGGCTCACCACGATCACGCGCGGCAGTTGGATCTCGTCCGCATACTGCCAGACTTTTTCCGTGACTACCTCCACGCCGGCAACGCCATCCACCACCACCAGCGCGGCTTCCGCGGCGGGCATCGCGATCTTTGCTTCATGCGCGAACATGGGAAAGCCCGGGGTATCCAGCAGATTGATCTTGCAGCCGCGCCACTCCGCCGGCGCGATGCCGGTGGAGATGGTCATCTGGCGGCTGATCTCTTCATCGTCGTAGTCGGTAGCCGTGGAGCCGTCATCCACCCGCCCCAGCTTGGGCGTGGCCCCGCCCGTGTACAGCATCGCGGAAACCAGAGAGGTCTTTCCTGAATGAGAATGTCCTATAACGACGAGATTGCGGATGTCCTTGCCTTCGTAAACTTTCAAAGTGCCTCCTTCACCGGCAGACGCGGGCCCAAATTGCAGACGAATTGATCCGAAAAGTTCTACTTGGCGGTTAACTTTTGGTCAAGAGGGTCGCGGGCTCCAGTGAGTGTGTTAAGAACTGGTTAACCTCACATTATCCCGCTGAAATGAGGGTTTTGAAAAGAGGCGATGGGAAGAAAGAAGCTTAGGTGCGATGAGTTCGCGGCAACCGGGGAGCAGGCCGGGAATTCCCAGAGCTTTTCCGATTGAGGGGAAAGGAGAGAGAGTTTTGGGACTTACTGTACTGCGGAGCTTGACTCGCTGCCGAGCAGGTTCTTGGATTTGATTTCCTCGTAGCACCCGCCGCAAACCAAAGCGATTTCAATCAGCTCTTCTGTGGTGTCATTCCAACCGTTGTGTTCCATCCGTATCAACTCACAGCCGTTGCACCACGCGTCCGGGTAGGGATTCTCACGGTCGTCCAGATCGCAAAAGAATCCAAGGTATTTTCCGTATACCAGATGCTTGCAGACGAAGGCTTCGTGGCTGACCCCATGTTCACCACAGCGAATCGTAGCCATACTCACCTCAAAACCAAAACTCTCACTGCAGGGCCAAAATTCATCATCCGCCAAAACCAGGTTAGCATTCTACCTCACATTATGAAGTAGGGGACATAGTTAATTTTCTTAATTATTGATGCCCTAAGTACAGTGCACATTAGATTTCTTAAGTTTTCTGGAGATCGCAGGGCGACGCAAAGCCATGGCCGAAACACCTAAGAAAACGCGCCAGAACCAAGGCTAAAACCTTAGGCCTTTCTCCCGGGTTCTACCTTATCGAAGCGGACTCTGGTTGAGCTTTCCCCGCCAGTAACTGGCGCAGAACGTACTGCAGGATGCCTCCATTCTCGTAATAGAGGATTTCCTGTGGCGTATCGATGCGGACGAGAGCGTCAAAGGTAATCACTGGGCCGCTCAAGGCGACGGCGCGGATCTTGACCTGGCGTCCGCCGGCGAACCTGGTCTCCAGCAATTGCGGCAGACCCAAAATCTCATACACCTCGTCGCCCTTAAGGCCGAGCGTGTCGGCATCTTCCTCCGGCAGGAACTGCAAGGGAAGAATGCCCATGCCGACGAGATTTGACCGGTGAATGCGCTCGTAGCTTTCCGCGATCACAGCGCGAATTCCCAGAAGCAGCGGGCCCTTGGCGGCCCAGTCGCGTGACGAACCGGAGCCGTATTCTTTTCCCGCGAGCACGATCAGCGGCACGCCGTCCTTCATGTAATTCACTGACGCGTCAAAGATCGACATGACTTCGCCGGAAGGGAAGTGCCTGGTGACACCGCCTTCGGATTCCGGCACCAGCTTGTTGCGCAGGCGGACGTTGGCGAACGTGCCGCGCACCATTACCTCGTGGTTGCCGCGGCGCGAACCGTAAGAGTTGAAGTCGGCGGGCTTCACGCCGCGCTCCTGCAGATATTTACCGGCGGGGCTGTTGGGCTTGATGGAGCCGGCGGGAGAAATGTGGTCCGTGGTCACGCTGTGGCCCAACTTGGCCAGCACGCGCGCGCCGTGGATGTCTTGCACCGCCGCCGGCCGGGCGGGCATGTCGTCAAAGTAAGGAGCGCGCTTGATATACGTGGAATCCTGCGCCCACTGATACGTCTCGCCCTGCGGGACGCGCAGCTTCTTCCACTCCTGGTCGCCCTCAAAGATGGTCTCGTAGTTGTGCTTGAACATACCGGAATCGATGGCGCCCGCCACTGCATCACTTACTTCCTTCTGCGTGGGCCAGATGTCGCGCAGGTAGACCGGCTTGCCGTCTTTTCCGGAACCGAGCGGGTCTTTGGTCAAATCCAGATCGATGCGGCCGGCCAGCGCATAGGCAACCACCAGCGGCGGCGACATCAGATAATTGGCGCGCACCTCAGAGTTGATGCGCCCTTCAAAGTTACGATTGCCGGAGAGGACGGAAACCACCACCAACTCTTTTTCGTTGATGGCGTAGGAAACATCCTGCGGCAAAGGGCCGGAGTTCCCGATGCAAGTAGTGCAGCCGTAGCCGACCACGTGGAATCCCAGTTGTTCGAGGTATGGAATCAGCCCAGCTTTGCGATAGTACTCGCTTACCACGCGGGAGCCGGGCGCGAGAGAAGTTTTTACCCACGGCTTGCGCTTCAGGCCCTTGTCTACGGCTTTTTTTGCGAGCAAACCGGCAGCCATCATGACGGAAGGGTTGGAAGTGTTGGTGCAACTGGTGATGGCGGCGATGACCACGGAGCCGTCGTTGAGCTGCTCGAAGACGTCGTCGCCCACAACGGTCCCGGCGGCAGGGGAGTGGCCGTCTTCCACTGCGACCGCGGTAGGATTTCCGCCTTCGCCTTCAAACCGCTCCACTTGTTTGGGCGCCGTAGCGCGGCTGGCGGCGCGAGGCAGCCGCGGCCCGATCAGAGTGGGCAGCGCCTGCTCAAAAGATTGCTTTGCCTGGGAAAGCGGCGCGCGGTCCTGCGGACGCCGCGGTCCGGCCACGCTGGGCTCCACTGTGCCGAGGTCGAGCGCCACCACCTGCGAGTATTCCGCATCAAACGTGGCGCCGGTACGGAACAAGCCTTGCTCTTTGCAGTAGGCCTCAACGAGTGCTATGCGGTCCGCCGGGCGGCCGGTAGTGCGCAAATAATCGAGCGTAGTCTGGTCCACCGGGAAGATGCCGCAGGTAGCGCCGTATTCCGGCGCCATGTTGGCGATGGTGGCGCGGTCGGCCAGAGGCAGATGGTCCAGCCCCGGCCCGAAGAACTCGACAAACTTGCCCACCACGCCGGTCTTGCGCAAGATTTCAGTAACGGTCAGAACCAGGTCCGTAGCGGTGGCGCCTTCGCGCAGGGAGCCGGTGAGCTTGAATCCCACCACCTGCGGCAGCAGCATGGAAACCGGCTGGCCCAGCATGGCGGCTTCGGCTTCAATGCCGCCCACGCCCCAGCCCAGCACACCCAGACCGTTGATCATGGTGGTGTGAGAGTCGGTGCCGACCACGGTGTCCGGATAAGCCTGCGTGACGCCGCTCTTCTCTTCGGAGAAAACCACGCGCGCCAGGTATTCCAGATTGACCTGGTGCACAATGCCCATGTCCGGCGGCACGACTTTGAAATTATTGAACGCCGACTGCCCCCAGCGGAGAAAAGCGTACCGCTCCTGGTTGCGATCGAACTCCAGGCGCGCATTGACGGCCAGCGCATTGGCGCTGGCGAACTCATCCACCTGCACCGAATGGTCAATCACCAACTCCGCGGGCTGTAGCGGATTGATGAGGTTGGGATCGCCGCCCATCTTCTTCATGGCGTCGCGCATGGCGCCCAGGTCCACCACGGCGGGGACGCCGGTGAAGTCCTGCATGAGCACACGCGCGGGGGTGAAGGCGATTTCCTTGTCAGGGACGGCGTGCGGTTTCCAATCTGCCAGAAAGCGGATGTCGTCGGCGGTCACGCTGCGCCCGTTTTCCGTGCGCAAGAGGTTTTCCAGAAGAATGCGTAATGAAAAAGGAAGGCGATGGGGCGCACAACCGGCTTTTTCCATTGCGTCCAGGCGGAAGATTTCAAATTCCCGGGCGCCCAGGCGAAGTTTGGAACGGCTGCCAAAAGTGTTCTTCATGGAAAGATCACGCTCCTTGATTGGATATCTTCGCGCAGGCAAATGACTCTTAAAGCGGTCCTAAAACTTGATGCCGACGCCCTGGATCAGCAGAAGAAGGTTCAGGGCGACGATCACGCCGGTGACAACCCAGGCGGCGACGGTCGTACTGCGGCTGTTGACCATGTCCGACATCACCGCTTTCGAGCGGGTCAGCAGGACCAGAGGCACCAGAGCGAACGGAATCGCAAAACTCAGTACCACCTGAGATAGTATCAAAATCTTGAGGGGATCAAGGCTCAGCGCAATCACAATGAGCGCTGGAATAATGGTGATCAGCCGGCGCAGAAAGACGCTGAACTTGATGTCCAGGAAGCCTTCAATAATCACCTGGCCGGCCATGGTGCCGACGGTAGAGGACGAGAGCCCGGAAAACAGCAGGGCCAGCGCAAAAGCCGTTGCGGAAACGCTGGGGAGAATGAACTGCAGCGTCTTGTGGGCCTCGTCAAAATTGAACGGCAGCCCATGTCTGTAGAACACGGCGGCTGACATCACGATCATGGCGGAATTGATCAGCCACGCGCCGTTCATCGCCGCCAGCACGTCAAAGAGCTCGTAGCGCAGGTGGGTCAAGGTGAGCAGCCAATGGTCGTGGTCACCCCGCCGCCGGTCTTCCTTCACGCGGTGCTGCACCAGGGCGGAGTGCAGATAGATCACGTGCGGCATCACGGTGGCGCCGAGCATGCTCACGGCCACGTAAATGCTTTCCGAATTGATGTGCGGCACCAGGACCCCGTGGGCCACCGCGCCCCAGTCCGGCTTTACGATGAACAACTCAAAGGCGTAGCAACCGGCGATGGCGAAAACAAACACCATGATGAGCTGCTCCAGCCGGCGAAACCCGTACAGTTCCACCGCGAGCATGAGAAAGACGACCACCGTGGTGATCAGGGCCGCGATAAACAGAGGGATGTGGAGCAAAAGGTTCAAACCCAGCGCCGCACCCAGAAATTCGGCCAGGTCCGTGGCCAGCGCGGCGAGTTCAGCGGCCACCCACAGGCCAAAATTGACCTTGGGCGTGAAGTAGTCGCGGCAATTCTGCGGCAGCGTCTTGCCGGTGGCGATACCCAGTTTGGCGGAAAGATACTGGATGAGAATGGCCATGATGTTGGCCCACAGCAGCACCCAGAGCAGCGTGTAACCGAACCTGGCGCCTCCCTCAAAATTGCTGGCGAAGTTTCCCGGGTCGATATAGGCGACGCTGGCCACAAAGGCGGGGCCAAAGTAGCGCCACATCTCCCTGCTCCGGAGCGTGGGGAGCAGGTTCTTCCGCAACTTAAACGGCGGCTTGGCAGGAGTTGGCGGCGCAGACATACCGAAGAATAACAGTATATGGGAAAACATCGCCGCACGAATCCAGAGATGAAATTTTTTTCGGTGTCCCCAATGAGTGCAAGGCAACGTGTGCGGGTAATTGTGCGGCTATCCCGGTCTTTTAAGGAAAGACCCGGCAACGATTTCTCGAGGTGCGTGAAATGCCACAACAGGCGGGCTCATTGTACCGAGATCGAAAAAAAGCGCGCTTCGCACCTGGCGTGAGAAGCGCGCTCTTAAAGACGGCCGGAGTTACTGTTCTAGTTCCTGGGTGAGCACGGCGCCGCCCATGGAGGCCAGCACCAGCGACATTTTCACCGGCTTGTGCGAGTCTTTGGCAATCCAGAGCGTTTCCTGGTCATTGCCGCCGTCCGCTGAGGTGATTTCGATCTTGAAGCTGTCAAACGTGCCCGCAGGAACGGTCACGCTCTCCACGCCCACCACCTTCAACTGCATCAGCTTTCCTTTCATCTTCTGCACGTCAAAGTTGCGGAAAGTCGCGGCGTAGCCTTCCGCCAGAGGCAGGCAGGCGATCACCTGCGAGCTGCCCGCGGCATCGGCAAAGAGCGGGCCGTCCAGGTCCACTGCAATCGGCTTCTCTTGGCCGCCCATGTTCGTGGTACCCGTGGCCTTGTTGTCGGCGAAGTTGACGCTGATGGCCATCGGGCCCTGCTTGACGTTGCGTTTGCGCAGCACCAGCGTGCCCTTTTCTATTGTCGTGTTGTCCACGGCTTCTCCCATGGGGCCTTGCATGGTGCTAACCGCGGTCCATGAGCCGCCGTCTTCCTTGATCTCCGTGACGAAGCTGAGAGGGATTTCCTGCCCGCCGGCGGCGACCTTGGCTTTGTACTTGAAGGTGCCGGGCTTCAGGTCAGCCGCGGGTTTGGGAGCGCTTACTTTGCTGGGATCGACTGTCTTGGCAAGGACCACGCTCTTGGGATCCACCGTGATCTCTTTGAGCCGTGCTACCGCTTCGGGCGTGCCGCTTTCCTGATACCGGCCACCAAGATGTTTGGCCAGGAATTTTTCTGCCGTCATGTACATCGCCGAATTGTTCACGGGGCGGGCAAAGCCGTGGCCCTCATCGGGTGCTACCAGGTATTCCACGGGATAGTTGCGATCGCGCAGGGCGATAACGATCTGGTCGGCTTCACGCTTGTTCACGCGCGGATCATTCGCGCCCTGGACCACCAACAATGGCGTCTTGATCTTGGCCGCGTGAGTCAGTGGCGAGCGCTCGGTCAGCAGCGCTTTGCCGTCCGGCGTGTTGGGGTCACCCATGCGTTCATAGAACAGTTTGCGGATGGGTTCCCAATAAGGAGGAATAGATTCCAACAGCGTGATCAGGTTGGACGGACCAACAATGTCCACGGCCGCAGCGTACACGTCCGGTGTAAACGTGACGCCCGCCAGCGTGGCGTATCCCCCGTATGAACCGCCGAGGATGCCGATGCGTTTGGGATCGGCAATGCCTTCCGCCACCAGATACTTCGCGCCCCAGGTGACGTCATCCTGCATTTTGCGGCCCCACTCTTTATTGCCGGCATCCAGGAACTTCTTGCCATAACCGGTCGAGCCGCGGAAGTTAGGACTCAAGACGGCATAGCCGCGATTGGAAAAAAACTGGGCCAGCGTGTTGTAACCCCAGAAATCGCGCGCCCAGGGACCACCGTGCGGGATGATCAGCGCCGGAAGGTTCTTGGCGGGCACACCTTTGGGCAGAGTCAAGTACGCCGGAATCTCCAGGCCGTCCGACGACTTGTAGGTGACTGGCTTTACAGAGGACAGAGCTTCGCGCGGCAACTTCTCCCGGATCTTGTATTGCAGCGCGAGCTTGCGCGTCTTGCGGTCAAACAGCCAGGTTTCGCCCGGCTCGGTGTCACTGTTAGCCACGATGAGCCATGTCTGCTCGTCGCGCGTATCGGAAGCGATGCTGACTTCCTTGCCGGGGAACTTGCCTTCCAGGAACTTCAGGTCGGTCTCAAAGCCCTTGTCGCGATAGTAACGGCGCCGGCGCGCATCCACGTAAATGGTAAGTGCCAGTTCATCGGTGGCTTCAGAGAAACGCGCCCCGCCAAAGTCCACCTTCTTGAGCGGATCGGATTCCACCAGCTCCAGCTTGCCGGTCGCAGGATCGAGCAAGAACAGCGAGATCAGGTTAACGTCAGGGCCCTTGTTGCTCTCAAAGTAGACCCGCTTGCCGTCCTTATGGAAACGGGCGGGCCCGCAGGATTCAAACACGTTGCAGGAATAGATCTTGGTGAATTTGTCCGGATCAACGCGCAGAACTTCGGTGTCGCCGTTTTCGGCCGAGCGCGTGGCCAGACGGAGATTGCCCTTCAGGTCAAAGTTCCAGCCGGTGATGCGCTCGGTATTCTTGCGCACCAGCGACTTCTCTCCTGTGGAGATCTTCAGCTTGTAGAGATCATGCCAGGCCTTGTCGCGGTCGTTGAGGCCGATGTAGACGACATCAGGATCGGACTTGGGCAGGTCGTAAAGGAATACGCGAATGCCTTTGAGGCCGGTCAGGTCGCGCGAAGCGGGAGCGTCGGCCCCGGCGGCGGGCTTGGCAGCGGGATCGACCGCGTAGACGTTGAAATTCTCATCGCCGTCATTGTCTTTCACGTACAGCACGGACTTGCTGTCCCATGTCCAGAAAAAACCGGGGATGGGCCGCTTTACTTCCGTGGTCAGGAGCCGCGCCGCGCTGAAAGGCTCGTTCACTCCCTTGACATAGACGTTGCGCGTGTCCTTCCAGGGTTTCAGAAATGCCACGTACTTTCCGTCGGGCGAAAGTTGCGCGCCGGCGATTTCTGGATTGCCGAAGATCAACTCGCGGTCGATGATGGGCGGCAAACCGCCGGCCGGTTTCTGCGCAGGGGCCTTCTTTTCCTGCGCTCCCAGCGTGGACACAGCCAGCGCCAGACAGAACAAGACCTTGAAAAGTCGCTTCATAAAAGGGTTCCTTTCGGGAATCTGAAGATTGCAAACCGTCTACCGGGGGCTTAATACGTTCAAATTGTCAACGCCCCGGGCTATTGCTGTCCAGTTATATACGTACTTAGGCCCCACAAGTTTCCCTAAAAACCGTGTATTCCCCATCACACCAGAACCAGCATCTTTTCTGGTAGCATTCTCTCGCTATGAAACGCCTGCTTATCATTTCCGGAATTGTTCTTGCTGTTCTGCTCGTGGCTGTGCTGGCCCTGCCATTGTTCATCAATGTTGATAGCTTCAGACCTGACCTGGAAAAGAACCTTTCCGCGGCGCTGAACCGGCAGGTGCACATCGGAAAGATCGATGCGTCACTGTTCAGCGGAGGAGCTTCCGCCAGCCAGATCACCATCGCGGATGATCCCGGATTCAGCAAGGGGCCGTTCCTGCAGGCAGCGTCGGTCAAGATCGGGTTGGAAGTCTGGCCGCTGATCTTTTCGCATCGGCTCAACGTGACCGGCATCACCGTGGAGAAGCCGGACATCGTGCTGCTGCAAAACGCAGCGGGCAAGTGGAATTACTCGAGCCTGGGAGCGGCGTCCAGCTCCGCGGCCAAAAGTGAGCCTGCCGGGAAATCGAGCCTGGATGTTTCGGTACAGAAGTTTGAGATCGTGGATGGCAAGATGCGCGTGGGGCGGAGTGGCGGGCGCAAAGCCGGGCAAGAGCGCATCTATGACAAGGTCCACCTGACGGCAAAGAACATCTCCATGAGCAGCGTGATGCCCTTCACGCTCACTGCCAACACGCCCGGCGGAGGAGCGCTGAAGGTGGAGGGGCAGGCTGGGCCGCTGAACCACCAGGACGCAGAACGCACTCCGCTGGATGCGCACATTTCGCTGGAGCATGCCGATCTGGCCGCGACGGGTTTCGTAGATCCCGGTTCAGGCCTGGCGGGCATCCTGGATTTTGACGGCAAGCTCTCCTCGGACGGTAAGAAGCTGCACTCTGAAGGCAATGCCAAGGCAGCGAAACTGCGCGTGATCCCGGGTCCGGGTGAAGCCAAAGGAACGGTCGGGCTCGATTACAAGTCCGATTACAGCCTGGAATCCGAGAGGGGCAGTCTCAACGCAGATCTGCATACCGGCAAAAGCACCGCCACCGCGAGCGGGACCGTGGACACCAAAGGCGAGGACATGGTGGCGCATCTTAAGCTGACGGGAAAGAACATGGCCGTGGACGACGTGCAAGGGCTGCTGCCGGCGTTCGGCGTGGTACTGCCTGCGGGCGCAGCGCTCAAGGGCGGCGTCATTAATATGGACATGGCGGCGGAAGGCCCGCTGGACCGGCTGGTTATCACCGGGCCCATCAACATTTCCGACACGCGCCTTTCCGGCTTTGACCTGACCTCCAAGATGGGAGCGATTGCGAGCTTCACAGGCCTCAAGCCGAGCACAGAAACGGTGATCCAGAAATTCAGCTCGGCGCTGCGGGTGGCCCCGGAAGGCATTCGCGCAGACAACATTGTACTGGACGTTCCCTCGCTGGGATATGTGACCGGCGACGGCGTGGTCGGAGCCAACAATGCGCTCGATTTCAAAATGCTGGTGAAGCTTGCCACCGGCTCGGGAAGCCTGTTGGGGCAGTTGACCAATGTTTCCAGCGCGGGCCAGACCAGGGGGATTCCGTTTCTGGTCCAGGGGACAACGCAAAACCCCAAGTTTCAGCCGGCGCTCGGAAATGAGATCAAGGACATCAAACAAAACCTGAAAGCAAAGCTGCTGGAGACGGCGCAGGGAAAAGACGGGAATCTGCCCAAGAAGCAGGACCTGAAGGACGCTTTAGGCGGCTTCTTGCCGAAGAAAAAGCAATAGTCCGGAGTGGGTAGCTCCCGGCCCGTGCTGCTGTTAAAATACTTGTACAAGAGCAGTCCCAGGATGTCCTTGGAAAAATCGCTATTGAAAAACCGCCAATTATGAAGAAGTTATATCTCGCTGCACTGATTTTCCTTTTGTCCACCGCCGCACTTCTGGCCGATAACATTGTCGATGAGATCATTGCCCGGGTGAATGACCAGATCATCACCCGCTCCGAATTTGAGAAGGCCAAGGCCTCCCGGCTCGACGAACTCAAACAAGCCTTCCCTGACTGGCAATCCAAGTGGGAGCACGCGCAAAAGGAAATCCTGCGCGACCTGATCGACCGCCAGCTCCTGCTGGAAAAAGGCAAAGAGCTGGGCATTACCGGTGAGACGGAAACCGTGAAGCGACTGAACCAGATGCGCCAGCAGATGGGGCTGACTTCCATGGAAGACCTGGAAACCGAAGCCAAGAAGCAGGGCGTGCAGTTTGAAGACTTCAAGGAGCAGATCCGGACCGGCGTGGTCACGGAAAGAGTGATAGGCCAGGAAGTGGGCTCCAAACTCCACATCAGCACCGAAGAAGTCCAGGAGTTCTATAAGCAGCACCAAAAAGAGCTTGAGGGAGCGGAAGAGGTCAGCCTGAGCGAAATCCTTTTCTCCACCCAACCCTCCAAAGAGAACCTGGAAAGCAAAGACAAACAAAAGGACGCGAACGCGCAGGAGAAACCACCTCTGCCGGAAGATCCGGCCAAAGTTGCCGAGGCGCTGAAGAAGGCGGAGACCGCCGAGCAGTTGTTGAAGAGCGGGAGCATGAAGTTTGAGGACCTGGCAAAGAAAGTCTCGGACGGCTCAACTGCCGCCCAAGGCGGACAGCTGGGGACCTTCAAGCGCGGGGAACTGGCCAAAGAGCTTGAGGACGCGACGTTCTCCCTGAAACCGGGCGAGTTCACCAAGCCCATTCGCACACGGCAGGGCTTTATCATCTTCAAGGTCAGTGCCCACCGCTCCGCCGGCGTGCCCCCGGTGAAGGAAGTGGAAGACCGGATTCGTGAAGCCATCTACACGCAGAGGCTGGAACCTGCGGCACGGGCCTACCTTTCCAAGTTGCGCGAGCAAGCCTATATCGACGTGAAAACCGGGTACGTTGACACCGGAGCGGTAGCCGGGCAAGGCAACAAACCGGTGATGCTGGCGGCGGCAGGCGATCCCGCGGCCAGGCAGGGCAAGACCGGCTTGAAGAAGAAAAAGAAGTTCCTCGTGTTTTGATACGGGACCGGCGGTGTCCCGGTCCCGCTCGTCCTTTTCTGCAGCTCTACCAACCTGCGGCTGATCTGGATGCGTCATATGTAGTCAGGATGGACCTGACAATCTGGATTGCCATCGTCGCGAACTTTGTCGTGATTGCTGGCCTGATTTCTTACGGATTCACTCTGCTCGCGGAGTACCACGCCAGGGGGAGATGGGCCAAGAACGTGACCGGGCTGCTGGCTGGGTTCGGCATGCTGGCCCTGGCTGTGGCCATGTTGTTGACGCCGCGCAACGTGCTGGTCCTGTTGCAAGTGGCCCAGACCAACGCTTCCCGAGTCTTTCTCTTTATCAGCAGTGCCCTGTTGCTGGCTGCGATGGCCGCGTTCGGGATCATCAATTACTCCAGGCCGCTGCGGTTGTGGCATGAACGCCGGATCGGAAGGGCGCTACGTCGTGAACTCCCCAAAATCCCCTGAGGAGACCCCGGAAAACAAGCCCAAGGTCTTCGGCTGGCCCAATGCCGCAAAACAGAACGAGCGCGGGAAAGGAGGTCCCTTCCGCCGGATTCTGCCGGGGATGGTAACCGGGGCTTCCGATGTGGATCCCGCCCTGGTGCTCACGGCGACCGTGGCGGGCGCGACCTACCAGTACTCGCTGCTCTGGGCCGTTCTGCTGAGCGTGCCGTTCCTGCTGGCGGTCTTTGCCGTCTCCGCGCGCATCGGCTTTGAGACCCGGCAAGGGCTGCTGGACCTGCTGCGCGGAAATTACGGCCGCAGCGTAGCCCTGGCCTGTGCCGGACTGGTGGTGGTGATCAACATGGCCATGATCGTGGCCGATCTCATGGCGGTGACGGACGCTTTTTCCATCATCCTGCAGCTCCCGCGCATGTTCTTTGTCATGGCGGTGGCGTTTTCCGTGTGGTACGTCTTGATTTTCCGCGATTTCCGCAAGATCACCCATGTGCTGGTGCTGCTCTCTTTGCCGTTGTTCACTTACGTGGCGGCAGCGGTGCTGGCCCGGCCGGACTGGAGGCAGGTGATCGGCCACTCACTTTTCCCAACCATCCCGCACGCGCCCGGCTACCCAGCTGCCGTGGTGGCGATCTTTGGCTCGCTGCTCACTCCCTACGTGCTGGTGTGGCAGACCAGTTCGCGCCGGGAAGAAGCGCTGGCGGGGACCCATTCCCTGGGTGGAGCGGAACACCATGCCGGAACCGCAGTAACCACGGTGCTTTGCTACTGCATTATGGTGTCCGCGGCGACGGTGCTGCATGCCCCGCTGGCGGAGGACCTGACCACGCGCATGGCGGCCAATGCGCTCACTCCGGCAGTGGGGCCGCTGGGGACGGTACTGTTCTCGTTTGGCATTATCGGCGCGGGCCTGGTTGCGCTTCCGGTGTTGGTGGCCTCCATGTGTTACAGCGTGGCAGAGGCCATGGGCTGGCGCAGCGGCCTGAATGAGGACCCTTGGGAAGCGGTGCCGTTTTATGTACTGCTTTCCGGCGCCGTGTTCGTCGCAGCCGTGCTGAACTTTATCAAGCTCAATCCGGTTACGGCGCTCTATTGGTCGCAGGTGCTGGCAGGGGCGTTTACAGTGCCGATTCTCGTCTTCATCCTGCTGATCTCCAACAACCGGCGCGTCATGCGGACCGCGAATAGCTGGTGGCAGAACTTCTGGATCGGCGCGGCCGCGGGGGCGATCATCGCCGCAGGGCTGATCGTGGTGTGGTGGAAGATCACCGGCTGAGCCAGCGATTCGCTAGCGTGCTCGCGGTTTCGAGCGCACACTTGCCGCGGACTTACTGGATCTGAACTACGGAGTGATGCGCGAGGCGATCATGGAGTACGAGCCGGCATTGAAAAACAGCAGTCCACGCACGCGCACAACGGCATTGTTGGCCAGCGGCACCCGCAACTGCGTGGCGGCGGTGGTTTGCACGGGCACCAGGGCGGCGCCGGTTTGCGAGAAAAAAGTCGAGGTCGTGCTCACGGAGAGAGTGAAGTTGCCGCCGGAAAGCCCCGTGATAGTTCCGAACAAGACCTGTTCCTGAAGCTTGACCTTATCAGCGGGCGCGGAAGTGGAAGTCGCGGGCTGGGTCTCGCTGTCCACGATGACTTGCTGGCCCGGGCCGAGGGTACTGGCATCGAATGCCGGCAAAACCCCAGAGATTCTGCTGCTCTCCACTGAGAACCTGGTGGAGGTGGTGATGGAAACCGCAACCGAGTTTCCCGCAACCGGCGCTGTGGCGGAGTTACTGGCGATGACGCTTTGCGTGGTGAAGTTCATCGAGGTGGCGGGAGCGCCCGCGGTGGAGACGGCGACCCCTTCCAGGACCTGGCCGGTGGCGGTTTCAGTTTCCGACTCAACGGTGCGCGCCAGCAGGGAACCATCCGCTTGCGAAATTCCCTCCACCGTCACAATCATGCCTTGAATAAGCTGGGAGAGGTTGGTGATGCCGTCCTTGAACACGGTGGCGGCATTTACAGCGAAAGTCAAGGGGCGGCCCGCGCCGGGCGGTTGCAAGGTAAAGCCTGTGGTGGTGACGGCGGTGACCTTGCCGCGGGCATTGTCGATTTCACCGCTGGTGTCGTCCTGGCTGGCGGCTGGCGCCACCGGTGAAGTGGTTGCCAAGAATGCAGGCGTCACGGTAGCTGCCGTTCCGGTGATGGTGACCGAGTTCGCCAGGTCCAAGTCAAGATTGATCACCAGAGGCGTAGTGCTGACCGCGACCGCAGGGTTGAAAGGAACATTCACGGTGGTGGAAGCCGCAGCGACGGTGAGCTGAGTGAGCGCTTTGGTGGTTGGATCGATCGTGAAGATTACTGGCGTGCCGATCGTCAGCGTGATTCCCGTGTACGTCCCGGCGGGAATGGTGTTCAGTGAGAAAGGCTGGAAGGAAGCTGAGTTTTCCACGAATTCAAGCTGCGCCGCGCTGGCCAGCAGGCTGGGATTGGAGCCGCCATTCAAAGTCGCCGCTGTGATGGGCAACTGGAAGATCAGGATCTGATCGTTCACGGCGTCGCCAATGTTGATCAGGACCGATGCGCTGCCGGTTCCGACAGTCCCCCGGTTGCGGCCAGGCGAACAGCCGGACACAAGCGCAGCAAGAGCCACAAGCAGGACAACCGCTTTCTTCATGTTTCCACCCAACCCGCGCGAAACTATCTGGAGCATGAATTTCCGCAAACTCCAAAGTAGCACGATTCTTGCGGGCTTTGCATGAAGAGCAGCGGGCACGCAGCCAGTCAATTACGAGGGGGCCCTAGGGAACGACGAGCGGCGTGCTCATGGCGCCAATCAGGCCGCTGGTGCGGTCCAGCACGCCGAGCCGCAGGGTGTACCGGCCCGGCTTCAGCTCCAGGACCCGCTGGTAGGGGAAGTAGGACTTCATCATGGTTGCATAGTCGCCCGGAGAAAGCGCAGCGTTGATCGTGTGGCCTTCCACTCTGATCGGGTCGCCCTTTGCCGGGTAGGCCCATACTACGCAGTTCAACTCCGCGCGCTCGAGGCCGTCATTTCCTTGCTGGAACGTCAGGCCATGCGGATCGATGGCGAAGTTGACCACCACTTTCTTCTGCGTCTGCGGAGAAGGCGGGATCACGGCTGCCTGAAAATTTATGCCCGTGGAAGCAGGGGCCGTGACTGCGAGCGCGTTGCTGAACTGCCGAGTAAGCGTGTTTTCACCGAAACGGGTGTTGGGGTTGACGGCGTAATAACCATCGCGATAACTCAGCTTGACGCCGGCCTGGCCCACTTTGACATGGATGTGGCGGAACTTTTCGTCCCAGGTCCGGCTCTTGGGATAGTACTCGAGCGTGTAGTAGGTGGCTCCGTCGTCAAGACTGGTGCGGACGCCGACGTCAAGGTCGTTGCGATTGAAAAACGTTTTTCCACCGGTGCGCTGGGCCATAGCCGCCATGGCGGTGTGCGCGGGGAACTGGTCGGTCTGGGAGACGCCGGCGGCGCTCACGGGATAGAGGGCAATCTGCGCGGCCATCAGGTCGTCGGCAATTTTCTCCACGATGGGAGAGTAGTCCTCGACGGCCAGGACAGAGTCTCCCATCAAAGCATCAGGAAACAGGTTCAAGGGAAAACCTTCGGAGATCCAGATCAGGTTCTTGCGTCCGGCGTAGCCGGCCAGGGCCTGGGCCAGAAACGTCATCCCGAAGAACGCGGCGTCGCGTCCCTGCCGGGTGGGTTGAAAAGTGCCGCGGCGCTCAAATGGCGATGCCGCAGAATACACATCCGGCAGGTGGGAGACGCCCATGGATTTGTAGTGGCTCAAGACCTCGCGCAAGGCCTTGGTGTCTGTGGTGAAGTCATGCAGCAATTTCAGATTGTTTTCGAGCGCGTAGATCGCCGTCGGCTGGATGGCAGGATTGGTGTCCAGGTACTTGATCAGCAGGTCCTGGGCAAACGCGTGGTCAGAAAAATCGGTATTGATGGCGTCAAGAAGGATGACGTTGAAGCAACTGTTGCCGCCGAATTGGGGAGCGTTGGTGATCACGTTGGCAGGCAACTGGCGAGCAGCCTGGGCCGGCGAGCCCGGCCGATGAAAAGAAAAATCCGAAATGTTCTGCGTTTGTCCATCCTCGGTCACGACAAAGTCTTCAGCCTTCAGGCCGGTGACCGGCTGTCCCTTGCCGTCAGTTGCCACCACGTCAAGAACTACAAGACGAGTAGTTGTGCGATAGGTCTGCCCTGGCTGAAAGACAGTCGTAACATCCTGTTTGTTGCTGGCGGCCGGCGGCGTGGATTGGGGCGCAGCAAAGGTGGATAGCAACAATACGATAGTCAATCCGGAACAGGGCATTCTCATAGTTTCTCTCCAGAAAAGCTAAACGATAACACAGTTCAGACACGGCACTAATCACAAAGTGTGTGTGCTCACCCTGCTTTGATGGGCCTGTCAGCGTTTGTCAGACGCGAAGGCGCGGCCTTGAATGGACGCAGCAAAATCGCGTAGGGCGTTGAAGTAGACCGGGCCGGCGACCATTTCCAGGTCATTATGGCCGGCGCCTTCTACCGGCAGGAACTGTTTGGGCTGGTTGGCCAGCTCATAAAGCTTTTGGCCATGCCAGAACCCGATGATGGTGTCGCGCGTGCCGTGGACGATGAGGAGAGGACAATGCACGCGACGAATGTCCTTGTAGTTGGGAAACCTGTCAAAGGGCAAAAGCGGGACGCGAGTCAGGGTGCGGAACGCGGAGAGGAACGGGCTTACGAGCACCATGCCGGCCACGGGTTTTCTTGCCGCCAGATGGACAGCGGGTCCACTGCCCACGGATCGGCCCAACAGGATGATGCGTTCGGGCGCGACCTGCAGATGCGTGGTCAGGAAGTCATAGGCTGCGACTTCGTCTTCGTAGGCGGTCTGCTCGCCCGGCTTGCCCTGGCTGGTCCCGTAGCCCTGGTAGTCGTAGGCGAGCACGCTGAAACCGGCGTGGCGCATCTCCTCGTTCGAGTCGCGGTCGTCGCCGATATCTTCGGCGTTGCCGTGGCTTACCAGCAAGGTGAACCTGGCCGCGGGATTGAATAGATACATCGCGGAGATTTTGCTGCCGTTGGCGGAAGTGATCTTCAGGATCTCCGCATTATCCCTGTACGAAGAAGGATGGGGCTGAAAGAGAACACTGTCAGCGTTGTAAAGCAGCAGCGCAACCAATCCGGCGATGAGCAGAGTTACGGCCAGCAGCATTTTCGCAAGAGTTTTCACTAGACCACCGCGTGGAGAGAACGTTTGCCGGGCAGAACCTTGCATCATGATCTGCCCGCTCATCTCTCTCTCCAGGGTCTAGCGCTTTGCTGCCGGGGCTTTCCCATGGGCGGCGGTAGCAGCCTGTTTCTGCTCCGGCGTGAGGGCGGGAGGCTCCGGCGCCAGGGCCTTCAGGCCGAGTTCGCGGCGCAACTCGGTCTCCAGTTTGGCGGCGATGTCCTTATTGTCTCTGAGGAATTGCTTGGCGTTCTCCCGGCCTTGGCCGATCCGCTCGCCTTTGTAGCTGTACCAGGCGCCGGACTTTTCCACCATGCCTTTGTCGGCGCCCAGGTCCAGCAGGTCGCCTTCGCGGGAGATGCCCTCGCCATACATAATGTCGAACTCAGCCTCGCGGAAGGGCGCCGCGGTCTTGTTCTTGACTACTTTGATCTTGGTGCGCGAGCCCACGGCCAGGTCTCCGTCTTTGATCGCGCCGATGCGGCGGATGTCCACGCGGACAGAAGAGTAGAACTTGAGGGCGCGGCCGCCGGTGGTGGTTTCCGGATTGCCGAACATGACGCCGATCTTTTCCCGGATCTGGTTGATAAAGACCAGGCAAGTGCGCGACTTGGCGACAATGCCGGTGAGCTTGCGCAGGGCCTGCGACATCAGACGCGCCTGCAGGCCCATGTGGCTGTCTCCCATCTCGCCTTCCAACTCGGCTTTGGGGACCAGCGCGGCCACTGAGTCGACGACCAGGACATCAATGGCGTTGGAGCGGACCAGGGCTTCGGCGATCTCCAGGGCCTGTTCGCCGTAGTCCGGCTGCGAGACCAGCAGGTTATCCACGTCCACACCCAGCTTCTTGGCGTAAATGGGATCAAGCGCGTGCTCCGCGTCCACAAAGGCCGCCATGCCGCCCTGCTTCTGCGCTTCCGCCACAACCTGCAGCGCCACCGTGGTCTTGCCGCTGGATTCAGGGCCGAAAATCTCCACCACGCGTCCGCGCGGGAAGCCGCCTACACCCAGAGCCGCGTCAAAGGAGATGGAACCGGTAGAGATCACGGAGATGGGAACAATCGCTTCCTTGTTTCCCAACCGCATAATGGAACCCTTGCCGAACTGCTTTTCAATCTGTGAAAGGGCCAGGTCAATCGCTCTGCTTTTCTCGGTGCTCAGTTCAGCCATGTTTCTCTCCAAGCCGGCTTCCATAATTTAATGCTTGAGCGGCGATTATTAATATACCGTATTAGCGAATAAAAGGGGAACCAGAATTGCTGCCGGCCGCGGGCTGAAGGCGGAGCGCTTTTCTGCGGGTCACGCGCAAGCGCAAACGGTCAAGGTAGAGATAAACCACGGGGGTGGTAAACAGCGTAAGGGCCTGGCTCACGATCAAGCCGCCGACAATGGCGATGCCCAGCGGCCGTCGCAGCTCGGAGCCGGTGCCGGTCCCCAGGGCCAGCGGCAGAGCGCCCAGCAGCGCCGCCATGGTGGTCATCATGATGGGACGGAAGCGCAGCAGGCAGGCCTGGAAGATGGCTTCCTCCGGCGGCAGGTTGCCGGTGCGCTCGGCCTGGATGGCGAAGTCGATCATGAGAATGGCGTTCTTCTTCACGATGCCGATCAGCAGAACGATGCCGATCATGGCCATCACATTCAACTCTTTCGTCGGGGTAAGCATGATGGCCAGGATGGCGCCCACGCCGGCCGAAGGCAGCGTGGAAAGAATGGTGATGGGATGGATGGTGCTTTCGTAGAGGATTCCCAAAACAATGTAAACCGTGATCAGCGTGACCAGGATCAGCACCGGCTGGTTCGCGGCGGCGTCTTTGAAGGCGGCAGCCGTGCCCTGGAAGCTTCCGCTCACCGAGGCCGGCATGCCGATGTCGCGCTGGGCCTTCTCGATGACACGCGTGGCGCGGTCCAGGTCGCCGCCCGCGCCGGGCAGGTTGAAGGAGATGGTCACCGCCGGGCGCGTGCCCTGATGGCTGACCTGCAGCGACGTGCCCGCGGGCTCGTAATGGGCAAACGAGGCCAGCGGCACTTCCACTCCCTTCGACGAACGCACGTAGGTGTTGCGCAGTGCGTCGGTGCCGGGCATGAATTTTGGGTCGACCTCCATGACCACGCGATACTGGTTCAGCTGCTTGTACATGGTGGAAACCTGGGCCTGGCCAAACGATTGGTACAGCGCCGCATCCACCTGGGCCATGGAGATGCCCAGTCGTGACGCGGTATCGCGATCGGCAACCACGCGTGCGGAGAGGCCCTTGTCGTACTGGTCGCTGTTGACGTCGCGCAGCTCCGGCAGGGAACGCAGCTTGGCCACCAGGCGAGGCGCCCAAGTGGTCAGATCGTTCAGCTCCTGGGACTGCAAAGTGTACTGGAACTGGGCGTTGGCAAACCGCCCGCCGATGTTCAATTCCTGCTGCGCGGTCAGGAACAGCGTGGCCCCCGGAATCACGGCCAGCTTGGGACGCAGGCGGTTGATGATCTGGTCGGCGCTGGCCTTGCGCTCCTTGAGCGGCTTCAGCGTGATGAACATGCGCCCGGTGTTGGAAGAACCCTCTCCGCCGGCGAAGACTACCGCATTTTCCACCGCCGGGTCCTCCTTCACGATTTTGACAAACTGCTGCATCTTCTCGCGCATGGCGAGGAAAGCAATGTCCTGCGCGCCTTGCAGGCCGCCGCCCAGCCGGCCCGTATCCTGCTGCGGGAAGAAGCCTTTGGCCACGGTGAAAGGCAGGTTGTACGCTTTGCCGGCCACGGTGATCGTGCTGGGTGCGGCGTACAAATAAACGCTCAACGCGGCGGTGAGAATCGTCACAGCCAGAGTAAGGCGGCGGTGGCGCAGCACCCAGCTCAGGCTCACCCGGTACATCTTCAGCATGGCGGTAAAGCCGTACTCGCTGGCGCGATAGACGCGGCCGTGTTTCTGTTCTTCTCCACGGCGCAGGAACTTGGCGCAGAGCATGGGCGTGACCGTGAGCGATACCAGCAGCGACATGCCAATGGCCGTGCTCAGCACCACGGCGAACTCGCGGAACAAGCGGCCCACGATGCCTTGCATCAGCAGAATGGGAATAAAGACCGCCACCAGCGAAGCGCTCATGGAAAGCACGGTAAATCCGATTTCACGCGCGCCCTTGAACGCGGCCTGCACCGGCCCCATGCCCGCTTCCATGTGGCGCGTGATGTCTTCCAGCACCACGATGGCGTCATCCACGACAAAGCCGGTGGAGATGGCCAGAGCCATCAGGGAGAGGTTGTCCACGCTGTAATCCAGCAGGTACATCACGCCGAATGTGCCCACCAAAGAGAGCGGCACGGCCACGCTGGGGATAAAGGTGGCGCGCAGGCTGCGCAAAAAGACGAACACCACAAGGATGACCAGGATGATGGAAATGATCAGCGTGATCTGAATATCGTGCACGGAAGCGCGGATGGTAGTGGTGCGGTCCAACACGGTTTCCAGCTTGATGGCCGCGGGGATGGAGGCCTGCAATTGCGGCAGCAGGGACTGCACGCGGTCCACGGCCTCAATGATGTTGGCGCCGGGCTGGCGGAACACGATCATCAGCACCGCGGGTTTTCCGTTGACCAGGCCGGCGTTGCGGATGTCTTCCACGGAATCCTGCACGTCCGCGACGTCTTGCAGGCGCACCACACTGTCGCCATTGCGGGCCACCACGACCTTCTTGTACTCGTCGGCCTTGAAGATCTGGTCGTTCGCGGTGATCTGCCAGGCGT
Source organism: Candidatus Angelobacter sp. (assembly GCA_036380095.1). GTDB lineage: Bacteria > Acidobacteriota > Terriglobia > Terriglobales > Acidobacteriaceae > Angelobacter. The sequence goes on from DASVFK010000136.1 coordinate 40,850, forward strand.
TGATGGCGTTGGCGATCTCACCCTTGGGCTTGTTTGCGTTGGCCGAACCCAGAGCCGCCCGCACCTGCTCCACGCCCACGCCCAGTTTGCTCAGCAGCGTGGGGTTCACTTCCGCGCGCACCGCCGGCTTGGCGCCGCCGCCGACAAAGACCCGCCCGATCCCCGGCACCTGGGCCAGTTTCTGGGCCAGAATGGAATCGGCCACGTCATAAATGCGCGGGCGGGTGACGCTATCCGAGGTGAGCGCCAGAATCATGATGGGCGCGTCGGCCGGGTTCTGCTTGCGCCAGTTCGGACGCGTGGGCAAATTGGCGGGAAGCTGGCCGAGCGAAGCGTTGATCGCCGCTTGAACGTCGCGCGCGGCGGCGTCAATGTTCCGGCTCAGGTCAAATTGCAGCGTAATGCCGGTGGACCCCAACTGACTGGTGGAGGTCATCTGATTTACGCCGGCGATACGTCCAAACTGGCGCTCCAGCGGTGTAGCCACCGAGGACGCCATGGTCTCCGGGCTAGCTCCCGGCAATCCCGCATTCACGCTGATCACCGGATACTCCACCTGCGGAAGAGACGCCACCGCCAGCCTGGTGTAGGCCAAGGCCCCGGCCATGAGCACGCCCAGCGCGAGCAACGAAGTCGCGACCGGCCGTCGTATGAATGGAGCGGAGATGTTCATTTCTTGGCTTTATCCTGTGCCGGCATCTTTCTGAAATCCCGAACCCGCGAATGCGGGTGAGGGATCCCTATGGATGGAAAGATCGCACTAACCTTCACGAGGTGGAGCAGGCCTTTAGGCCTGCGGTAAGAATGGAAGATACTCGGCTTTAGCCGCTGAGGTGCGCGCAGCCTCAGGGGCTGAAGCCCGATCTCTGATTGGCATTCACCGCAGGGCTTAAGCCCTGCTCCACCCCGTTGTGTCCGCTGAGTTCTCACTCAATCGCCCTCTCTAGCGGCACGGCTCAGTCCGCGCTCGCCGCCTCTTTTTCCGGCTCCGGCGTGATCACGTTGCCGAGCTTGAAGCGGCCAAAGCGCCGCGCCAGCTTGTCAAACCATATATAGATCACCGGAGTGGTGTAGAGCGTGAACAACTGGCTCAACAGCAGACCGCCGATGATGGTGATGCCCAGGGGCTGGCGCAGTTCGCTACCTGTGCCGCGCCCGAAGGCGAGCGGCACCGCGCCCAGCAGCGCCGCCATGGTAGTCATCATGATGGGACGGAAGCGCAGCAGGCTGGCCTGGTAGATGGCTTCTTCCGGCGCCTTACCGTCTTTGCGTTCAGCCTCGAGCGCGAAGTCGATCATCATGATGGCGTTCTTCTTCACAATGCCGATCAGGAGAATCACTCCTATGAGCGCGACCACAGTGAGATCGTTGCGCGTGATGATCAGCGCCAGAATCGCGCCCACGCCCGCCGAGGGCAGCGTGGAGAGAATCGTGACGGGATGAATGTAGCTTTCGTAGAGCACGCCCAGCACGATGTACACCGTGACCAGCGCGGCCAGGATCAGCCACGGCTCGGTCGCCAGCGATTTCTGGAAGGCCGCCGCCGTTCCCTGGAAACTGGGATGGATGCTGGCCGGCATGCCGATCTCCTGCTCCGCGCGAGCGATGGCCTGGGTGGCGTTGCCCAGTGATGCACCCGGCGCAAGATTGAAAGAGATGGTCACCACCGGGAACTGTCCCTGGTGGTTGATGGCCAGCGGCGTCTTGGCACTCTCAAAGTGGCTGAAGGCGGCCAGCGGCACTTGCGCCCCGGTGATGGACTTCACATAAACGTGGCGCAGGTCGGTGGGATCGTCCTGGAACTGCTGCCCCACTTCCAGCACCACGTGGTACTGGTTGAGCTGGGTAAAGATGGTTGAGACCTGGCGCTGGCCGAACGCGTCATAGAGCGTGTCGTCAATGGCCTGGGGCAGGATGCCGAAACGCGACGCCGTGTCGCGGTCGATCACCAGGTCGGCCTTGAGTCCCTGGTTCTGCTGGTCGCTGGCGACGTCGCGCAGTTGCGGCAGGGTCTGCAACTTGCTCACGATGTGCGCCGACCACTCGTTGAGTTCAGCGGCATCAGCGTCCTCCAGCGAGTATTGAAACTGCGTGCGGCTCACGCGGTCTTCTACCGTGAGGTCCTGGACCGGCTGCATGTAGAGCGTGATGCCGTCCACTTTGGCCAGCTCCGGCTGCAAGCGGCGGATGATCTCGGTGGCGTCACTCTTGCGCTGGTCGTGCGGCTTCAAGTTGATCTGGATGCGGCCGCTGTTCTGCGTGGTGTTGGTGCCGTCAATGCCGATGAACGACGACAGGCTGGCCACATCAGGATCTTCCAGGATCACCCGCGTGAGCTTCTGCTGCAGCTCAGACATGGCGGCGAAAGAAACGTTCTGCGGAGCTTCGGAGACGCCCAGGACCACGCCCGTGTCCTGCACGGGGAAGAAACCTTTGGGCACGATGACATAGAGACCCAGCGTGAGCAGCAGAGCGCCCAGGGTGGCCAGCAGAGTCGCCGTCTGGTGCTTGAGCACCCAGCGCAGAGTGCGGCCGTAGAACTCAATCACGCGTTCGTACATGCGCTCGGAAGCCTGGTA
>DASVFK010000137.1:0-5646 GCA_036380095.1 Candidatus Angelobacter sp.
CGACTTCTGGGAGGAGGTAGTCGTCACCCATGTTTGAAGAACTTGTCGTATCCAACGCGACGGACAAGAAGACCAACAAGCCGTGGACCGTTTTTATCTCCATGGCTGTTCAAGTCCTGTTCCTCGCCATATTGATTCTGATTCCTCTGATCTATACGGAAGCGCTGCCGAAGACGCTGATGTCTTCGATTCTGTTGGCGCCTCCTCCGCCACCGCCTCCTCCGCCACCGCCAGCCGCCGTGCAGGTGATTCGCAAGCCTGTTGCGCACTTGATGGACGCCGGAAAACTGGTGACTCCGAAGGCGATCCCAAAGGACATTAAAATTATTAAGGAAGAAGCTGAGCCGCCCGACATGGGCGGGATGGCTGGCGGCGTTCCCGGCGGCGTTGCCGGTGGGTCCGCTGGCGGCGTGCTCGGAGGCGTAATTGGTGGCGCGGGAACCGCACCGCCACCGCCGCCGAAGGCTACGCCGAAGCGCGTCACGGTCGGCGGTAACGTGCAGGCCGCGCGCCTTGTCAACCGCGTTCAGCCTCTCTACCCGCCCCTTGCGCGGCAGACGCGCATCAGCGGCACCGTGAAGCTACACGCCATTATCGGCAAGAACGGCGCCGTCGAACAGTTGCAGGTGGTTTCGGGACATCCACTCCTTGTGCAATCCGCACTGGACGCTGTCCGGCAGTGGCGATATCAGCCAACGCTGCTGAACGGCGACCCGGTCGAAGTGGACACCGAAATCGACGTGATTTTCTCTCTGGCACAGTAAGTTGTTCAACGGGGCGGCGCGGGTGTCGTGGGACGTGCGCGCCGGTCTGAGTCCGCAGTCGAATTAACTCACTTGTGGGTCCGGCTCGCCCGGCGCCCCTCGGAAATAAGGAGCAAACGAATGTTAGCAACATTGTTCATTTACGCGGCGTGGCTGCAGGAGGCCACCACTTCTTGGGACCTGCGTTCCATGTGGGTTTCGATGGGTCTCCTCGCAAAAATCGTCGTCGTCATCCTCTTCATCCTTTCGGTGTACTCGTTCGGCGTCATGATCGACCGTTTCCTGATGTACAACAACGCGCGCAAGCAGTCGCGCCTGTTCGTGCAGCAGGTTGCTGGGGCTCTGAAGGACGGAAAACTCGACGAAGCCATTGCCATCGCCGAGCGCAACAAGAAGAGCCACATCGCTAAGGTTGTCGCCACCGGCCTTTCGGAATTCCAGTCGGCTTCGCAGCAGGTTTCAGACGCCGAAGTGATCGAAGCTGCCAAGCGTGGCCTGGAGCGCTCCGTCGCCATCGTGCACGCTGAAATGAAGCGCGGCCTCTCGGCGCTTGCCACCATCGGTTCGACGGCCCCGTTCGTCGGACTGTTTGGCACGGTCGTCGGCATCTTGAACGCGTTTAAGGGCATTGAAAGCCAGAAGGCCACGGGTCTCTCAGCGGTTGCCGGCGGTATCGCTGAGGCGCTTGTCACCACGGCGTTCGGTCTCCTCGTTGCCGTGCCCGCGGTTTGGGCCTACAACTACTTCACGAACAAGGTCGAAGCGTTTGACGTGGAGATGGACAACTCCTCCATGGAGCTGATCAACTACTTTATCCTGCGTCGCGGCGCGACCAAGAAGTAACACGGAAGAAGGAACACTATGGCTTACAAGCCACAAGCCGGAGCCCAGATGGCAGCCCCGAACGTGATTCCGATGGCGGACATCATGCTCGTGCTGCTCATCATCTTCATGGTGGTCACCCCCATGTTGCAGAAAACTCACCAGGTGGACCTGGCTTCCGCCAGAAACGCCCGGGATATGAAGGACGCCGACAAGGATGACGCGATTGTGGTTGCGGTCACCCGCGATGGCAGCCTGTACATGGGCAACACCAAAATCAAAAAGGAAGAGATCACCGGCCAAATCAAGGATCAGATCGCCAACAAGCTGGACAAGACGGTTTACGTCAAGAGTGACGCGCGCGCCAAATACGGCGACGTGGTCGCCGTCGTGGATGAAATCCGGTCTGCGGGCGTGGATCAACTCGGTTTGCTGACGGAAAAGACTCAGACCACCTCAAATACACCTAAACCTCCTGAAGCGCCGGCCAATCCCGGCGACTAAGGACGCAGTAGCGATTTCGCTGTACGCTCATTCGTTTGCTGAAGTTCGGGCTCCGCGCCGGCTCCCACCCGGCGCGGCAGTCAAACTCCCAAAGTGGTGAGCGGCGGCTCGACAGGAGATCTCGCAATGGGGATGGACGTAGGTAGTAGCACGGGAGCAATGGCAACGCCGAATATCGTGCCGCTGATCGATATTCTGCTGGTGCTTATTATTATTTTCATGGTCATCACGCCGCTGACACCCAAGGGTATGGATACACTTGTCCCGCAGCCCTCACCGAACCAGCAGCAGAACCAGGAACTGGAAAACAAGACGGTTGTGGTCCAGGTTCTGAAAGGCGACAAGCTGAAGATCAACAACGAAGACGCCAACTGGGATACGCTGGGGCCGCGCATCGAACAGGTCTTCAAGGATCGCGCCGAGAAGGTCGCCTTCGTCAAGGGCGACAACGATGTGTTGTTCATGTCCGTCGCGCGCGCGATTGATATCATGCGCGGAGCGGGCATCGATAAGGTGGGTCTGATCACCGCCAAGCTGGAAGCAGGGCAGTAGCTCGCACTCGGTTTTCGCGCAGAGATGGGGGAGTCCTCCTCGCCGGGAATTTTCGAATCGCGAGGTGACTCATGGGCGTGGAACTTGTAGTGGGCAGGCGCGGGATCGTTTCCGATGTAAATGTCGTCCCGCTGATCGATATTCTGCTGGTGCTGCTGGTCATCTTCATGATCATTCCGCATCGCCAGAAGGGGTTGGACGAGGCCGTACCGCAGCAATCGGAAGGCCCGGCCCCATACGATTCACCCGAAACAATCATCGTTCAGATTGCGTCGGATGGTTCGGTCCGGATCAACCAGTCGGGAGTGCCGTTCGGAGAGTTGATCGCTCGTTTGCAGGGAATTTTGGCCCGGCGCTCTGAGCGAGCGGTGTTTCTTCAAGCGGATCGTTCTCTGGAATTTCAAGCGGTTGTCCAGGTTCTGGACCTCATGCATTCGGCGGGAGCCACACCGATTGGGTTGTTGAGTTCTGAACTGGAAAAAAACCGCTGAACGTGATGGAATGGCCCCAGTGGGCGGATGTGAATCCTAGCAGCGGCGGGAAAGCCGGCCGCGCTTATCAGGGATGGTTGCTTCAATGACAGATGCAATAGTGTCACGGGAAACCCGCTCGCGGATTTCCCGCACAGCCAGCCAGGCGTTTGCCGTGGTGGCGTTGTTGATCCTTGCGGCCGGCGTATCGGGCTGCAATAAATTGCGCGCGCGCGACCTTCTGAACAAGGGCGTTGCTGCTTTCAAGGAAGCACAATTTGACAAGGCGGTCGAATTCTTCAAGGAAGCGAAGGAACTCGATCCCGATCTATTGAATGCCCGTTTGTACCTGGCCACCGCGTATGCCAGCCAGTACATTCCCGGGGCGCCGTCGGCGGAAAACAAGCGCCACGGCGATGAAGCGATCGCCGAGTACAAGAGCGTGCTGGAAAAAGTGCCGGACAATCTGAGCGCCATCGATGGGCTGGCCTCCATCCTTTACCAGATGGCCGGACAGCCTTTCGACGAAAAGAAATTCGAAGAATCGAAGACCTATCACCAGAAGCACATTGCGCTGAAGCCGCAGGATCCCCAGCCGTATTATTCGATCGGCGTGATTGACTGGGCGATCGCCTATCGCGGCAACACGGAAATGCGCGCGGACTACAACAAGGCGCACATCAACAAGCAGGTGAAGGACACCGACCCGCTGCCTCCGGATGTGCGGACAGCCTATACGCAGAAATACGGCCCGCTCGTCGACGACGGTGTTGCTAGCCTGCAGCAAGCCATCAAGGTTAATCCCGAATACGACGACGCCATGACCTATCTCAACTTGCTCTATCGCCGCAAGGCGGACATGGTGGAATCGGCCGCGGAGCGCGACGCGCTTACCAAGCAGGCAGACGACCTGCTCGACAAGGTGAAGGAAATCAAGCAGAAGCGCTCCGAACAGCAGGAACAAAAGCCAGCCTCCTGAGGCGACCGTAGATTTGAGACTCACCAAGCCCCGGCTGCAAGGCCGGGGCTTTTTTGCTTTTCAACCCCTGCAATGAAATCAGGCCGGCTCCCCAAAGTGGGCGTCGGACTCGACGCAGAGCCTGCCGAAGCACTTCCTGTCTGTCAACGCAAAGTAGAAATGTCCGGGTTTTGGCCAGATAGAAATGTCCGCTTCCATGGTTTTCTCCAGGGGTGATTTGCAGGCACATGGTATTTGGGTTTGATTTTGTTTTGGGGTTTCGGCGTTTGTTCCGCAAGTCCTGGAGGCCGTAGGCCGGAAGGACTTGCGGACGGCCGCACCGGTTCGGGACAGGGGCGCAGGTGCAGATAGCGGCCGCGGTAGCGCAACCAGTGACTTCCGTCTAACCGCCGTTCGATCTCCACCGCCGCTCCGCGAAGCCCCGCACAAACTTCTTCCCGCACTACCCCCCAGCGATTTCCATCCCAGCTTATCGTGTGGTCCTCGGCCACCCTGCGGGCCACGCGCACACTCAAGATTTCGTCCAGGTGCTGTTCCTGCCCCAGTCGTCGATGGGCATTGCGTGTACTCCGCGGTGCCACCGTAAACCGCTGCTCCCACTCGGGGAGAAAGCGCATTTCCAGGAAATAATTCGCTCCCAGGATGCTGTCGATTCCTGCCAACCGCATCTCCTTCACCAGACGATCCTGCAGCGTTTCAAACAGCCTCTCGATACGCCCTTTCGCTTGCGGACTGTGGGCCGCGATCCATTCGATCCCCAGCTCGTGCAAGGCTCGCCCGAACTGCGTGCGCTGCGGATCTCCCCGGAGTTGTTCAGGAAGCGGCTGCGGGCCGGCCTTTCGAAAAATGCTGGCTTTATCGGTGTACTGGGCCAAAGGACGTCCGTAGCGCTGTACCCATCCGCCAAACGTTCGCAGGTTCTCTTCCGTGGTGTCGTGTTCGGTGAACCGTCCCCAGAGGCGACTGGTGGCATCGTCGATCACGGCGATGAGATGGCAAGCCGGACCGCGCTCCTCCAGCCAGCGGAACGGGGAGCTGTCCTGCATCACCAGCTCCCCGAAACAAGCTCGGCGCTCGCGCCACACATGCACGGCCTTCACGCGTTGCGCGCGCGGACGCCACAAGGCCGCTTTGCTCATCCACTTCCGCAGCGTCTCCCGGCTCACGGAGAAACCCTCCTGGGCCAGGTGTTCGGCGGCCAGCGTCGGTCCGAAATCCGCATAACGTTGCCGCAGACGCGCCAAAATCTTCTGCTCCAACCGGGTCGCCAGCTTACGGTTTGATGGCCGACCTCGTAACCCATGAACCAGGGCCGCATCCCCGCGCTCGCGAATCCGCAGCAGCATCCGCCGCACCTGGCGGTCGCTTACTTTCAGCCGCTCCGCTGCCGCTATCTGCGAAAGATGCTTTTGTTGTACCTCGTGCAAAACTTTCAATCGGTCCCGTTCTCGTTGGCTCAAGGCGATCCGCTCCGTTTCCATAGGCCCCTCGGCCATCCATGGAAGCGGACATTCCTACTTTGCACAAACCGGACATTCTCATTTTGCGGCGACAG
>DASVFK010000138.1:0-2276 GCA_036380095.1 Candidatus Angelobacter sp.
TGCTGGCGGTGATTGAAGAGGAGAGCGACCGGCTGAACCGCCTGGTGGGCGAGGCCGTGGAGATGGCGCAACTCGATGCGCGCGAAGTCAAGCTGGACCTGCAGCCGCACCAGATCCGCGACCCCATCGAAGCCGCAATGGAAGAAGCGAAAACTGTGTTAAGCGGACACCCTGTTGAGGTGCGCCTGCCGGACCGCTTGCCCGACGCCGTGATGGACGCAACCTGGATCAAGAAAGTGTTGCAGCACCTTCTGGAAAACGCCGCCAAGTACTCAGCTCCAGATGCGCCTATTTTCGTAAGCAGCGAGGTGAAGAACGGCCGGTTGATCACCAGCGTCTCCGATCGCGGCGCCGGCATCGACGATCTGGAACGTTCCATGATTTTTGACAAGTTCTATCGCGGACAGAGTCAGCGTTATCGCGTGCAAGGCACGGGCCTGGGACTGGCCGTGGTGAAAGCGATCGTAGAGGCCCACGGAGGCCGCATCGAGGTGACCAGCCAACTTGGCCAAGGCTCGGTTTTTTCTTTTGGACTGCCGCTGTACTCGCCTGCTCCCCAACGCGCTCTATAGTCGTGTGCAGTTCAGCCCCTTGGTCATCTTTATAAAATCTTTATGAGTCGTTTACGGATTCCTTATAGGACGTGCTCTAGCGTAAAAGCAGCATGTCCGCACTGGTACATTATTTCGTGTTGGGCCTGGAGACCATCTTCTTTGTAGGCTTGGCTGGTTCACTGATTGTCGCCATTATGGCATTTGTGGGCGACGTTCACGTGTTCATGGAAAAAGAGTAGGCCAGCTCAGTACAACGGCGGTTCTCCCGGGGGCCGTGTCTTCCATCGCCGATGCACCCATAACCACTGTTCTGGAAAGCGCGCAGCGTAACTCTCAATCACTTTGGTGAAGAGCTGCGTGTTGGCGATTGCGTCCGCGTCAGCGTCCCCGGTTCGCACCAGCTTGAGCGCGGGATCGATGCAGATCCGGTATTTTCTTAATTCTTTGTCCCAGACGGTGAACGCCGGCAGCACGCTGGCGTCCGCGTGCAGGGCCACGCGGGCAATGCCGGTGGCGGTGCACGCGGGAACCCCGAAGAAATCCACAAACTCACCCTGTGGCGGAGTCATGTTGGTGTCCATGAGTATGCCGACGATTTCGCGCTTCTTCAAAGCGCTGAGCAGGCCGCGGGCAAAATCCTGCTTGGCGAAGCTGCGGTTGCCGTGGAGCGAGCGATAGCGGTCCACCATGCGGTCAAGATAGGGATTGTCCAGCGGCCGCACCACGATGCTCATGGGGTAACCGTTGAGCGAGTGCACAAAGGAACTGAGCTCCCAGCCGCCGAAATGTCCGGTGAGAAAGATGATTCCCTTGCCGCGGGCCTGGGCATCGGCAAAGTTCTGGAAGCCTTCATAAACCGCGGCGCGGGTGAAGTTCTCTTTGGTATAGCGGGGAAAGAGGCAGAACTCGCCGAGCTGCCGGCCCAGGCTGATGAAGACGCCGCGCACGATGCGTTTCTTCTCTTTGCGGCTCCTGGCCGGGAAAGCCAGGTCAAGGTTGCGCATGCCCACGCGGCGCAACCGGGAATGGGCGGCATAGATCAGCAGCGCCAGGCCAATGCCGATTGCCCGGGCCACAGGGCGGGGCATCCAGCGTAGAAACGTGGCCAGCAGCCAGACAGGAATATACTCAAGACGGCGTCGCATGCACAGGGAGAACTTTGGACGGTAACATCGCTGCGAAAATAATTCAAATCCTGTAACCATCCCTGGCCGCGGAGGCTCAATCAGTCTCAGCAGGCGCTGCGACGGCATGTGGAATTGTTTGCCTTTTCCGCGCATGCGTGACCAGGCAAAGTTGTTCTTCATTCCGGAGAGCGAGGAAATGATGAGAAGCGCAATCACACTTGGCACTTTGCTGTGCGTTCTGACCTTGGCGGCTTGTAAAGCAGGCAAACCTGGTGGGCTGGAGAAATCCGTAGTCACCGGCATCAAGCATGAAGTAACGGTCGGCGGCAAGGACTGGAACAACCCGGTCGCGGACACGCCGGAGGCGCAGAAGGAAGGCGCCGAGCACTTCCAGCATCACTGCCAGATCTGCCATGGGCTGGACGGGCAGGCTACGGGAGTTCCCTTCGCGGCGAAGATGTCGCCGCCGGTGCCGGACCTCACCAGCAAAGACGTGCAGGACTACGCCGACGGGCAGTTGAAGTGGATCATCGAGAACGGAATCGGCCCTTCAGGCATGCCGGGCTGGAAAGGCATTCTGGAGGACGATGAGATG
>DASVFK010000139.1:0-8874 GCA_036380095.1 Candidatus Angelobacter sp.
AGTTGATCACAGCACATAAGGAAAAAATCCCCGTTGCCGTGCGCGATGACATTCTGCGCAAGATTGCCCGGCCGGAGAAGGTCACCAACCGCCCCAAAGTGCGGCTTCCCATTCCGGTTCCGCGCAATAACAAACCCATCAGCAATGAGGCGCGCGAGGAGATCGACTCCGCCATGTTCGTCAATGTGCCGGTCTCGCCGCACAGCACCCTGAGCGGCTTCCTGTTCTTTGACGTCGCCGGCATTGACAATGCGCAGGAGCAGGCGCACATCTTCATCTCCGGCATCAGGGCAGGGACGCAAGAACTTTTCTATTTCGATATACCCCTGGACAACTCCCCGGACCAGCCCAAGCCTGCGCCTCCTAAAGCGGGGAATTGACCCGCTTTCCGGCCTATAATTTTCTCTGATGGCGGCAATCTCTCAAGTCTCGCGTGAAGTGCGGGAGAAATACGAGCCGGTGATCGGGCTGGAAGTGCACGTCCAGCTCCTCACGGAGACCAAGATCTTCTGCGGCTGCTCCACCAGGTTCGGCGCGCCGCCCAATACCAACGTTTGCCCTGTCTGCCTGGGACTTCCGGGCGCCTTGCCCGTGCTCAATCGCCGGGCGGTGGAGTTCGCCGTGCTGGCGGCGCAGGCGCTGAACTGCCAGGTGCGCGAGACTTCCATCTTCGCGCGGAAAAATTATTTCTATCCTGACCTGCCCAAGGGCTACCAGATTTCGCAGTATGACAAGCCGGTGGCGGAACACGGCTTCATCGACATTCCCGCAGCGGGCGGAAGCAAGCGCATCGGCATCACCCGCCTGCACATGGAAGAAGACGCAGGCAAGAGCGTGCATGAGGGCTTTGCCGATTCCGGCGCGTACAGCTATATCGACTTGAACCGCAGCGGCGTGCCTCTGATCGAAATCGTCAGCGAGCCGGACATGCGCTCGCCCGACGAGGCCTTCGAATACCTCACCCGCCTGAAGGAAATCATCCTCTATACCGGCGTGAGCGACTGCAACATGGAAGAAGGCTCCCTGCGCGCTGACGCCAACGTAAGCGTCCGCCCCCGCGGCCAGGAAAAGTTCGGCACCAAAACGGAAATCAAGAACGTGAACTCCTTCCGCTTCATCCGCGAGGCGCTGGAATATGAGATTGACCGCCAGATTGAAGTGGTGGAGAGCGGAGGCAAGATCACGCAGGAAACGCGCCTCTACAATGCCGGGGAGGGCCGCACCTACAGCATGCGCTCCAAAGAAGAAGCGCACGACTATCGCTATTTCCCGGAGCCGGACCTTCTCCCCCTGGTGGTGGATGCACGCTGGCAGCAGGAAATTCGCGGCAAGCTTCCCGAACTTCCCGAGGCCCGGCGCAAGCGCATGGTGGCCGAGTACGCCATCACCGAATATGACGCGCATGTCCTCACCGCCAGCCGCACCATGGCCGACCAGTTCGAGCAGGCGGCCAAGGCAGCCAGGAACCCCAAGCGCGTGGCCAACCTGGTACAGGGCGAACTGATGGGACGATTGAAGGCCAAAGGGCTGGAGATTGAGCAATCGCCCATCTCGATGAAGGGCGTGGCCTTCTCCGCCGACCTGCTGGAAGAAGGGACCATCTCCAGCAAGATCCTCAAAGACCTGTATGACAAGGCCTTTGCCGGCGGCGAGGACTTTCCCGCGGTCTATGAGCGCGAAAAGCCGCAGCAGATCACCGATGTTGCGGCGCTCGAAAAAATCGTTGATGAGATCGTCGCCGCCAACCCCAAACAGCTCGAACAGTACCGCGCCGGCAAGACCACGATCAGCGGCTTTTTTGTCGGCCAGGTGATGAAGGCCACTCAAGGCCAAGCCAAGCCGGAGCTGGTCAATGACCTGCTGAAAAAGCGCCTCGCGGCGTCCGGGTAAGCTGCTGAATCCTGCTCACCTCGGCCTGACAAATCCGTCTCACCTGGAGCATAATCATTCGGCAACTCACGCCTATTTTCCAGGAGTACATTCCATGCGCAAACCATTTTGGCTGTCCACATCGCTTTGCCTGATGTTGATCTTCGGCGTTGCTACACACGCGGATTCCGGACCGTCGTCCACGGCGGAGCCGGCATCGCCCGCGCAGGATGGGACCATGCCCGCTCTGGCGGCCATCGCCGGCCACGGCATGATGTCCAGCGAATCGTATGACGATCTTCAGGAACTCTCCGACTATATCGGCGGCCGCCTGACCGGGTCGCCCGAGGCCGCAAAAGCCGTGGAGTGGGGCATCACCAAGATGAAAGCCATGGGCCTGGAGAACGTGCATGCGGAGAAGTGGCAGATCTCGCGTGGCTGGACGCGCGTCTCCGCCGAAGCCACGCTGCTGGCCCCGGTGCGGCGCAAGCTGGTGATCGACTCCATGGGCTGGGTGGGCTCCACGGCCCCGGGCGGGGTGGAAGGCGAAGTTGTGCCGGTAAACATTCTGCAACTGGATGAGGAGATGAAGAACGCCGCTTCGTGGGCGGGCAAGGTCCTGGTGATTGTCCGCAAGGGAACGCCGCCTTCGGGCCCCGCTGCGGCGGGTATGTTCATGAAGTTCGGCGGGTTTCTGAAAAAAGCGTATGACGCGCATGCCGTGGCGGTGATCGGCGGCCAAGGCGGATCGGCGGCCGTGGGAATGAGACTCACGCACACGGGCTCGCTGGGCTTTGATTCTTACTATGACATTCCCGTGGTCAGCATGATCGCGGAAGACCAGCAGCAATTGGAGCGCTTTCTTGGCCAGGGCAAGACCTTGCGCATGAAGATTGACGTGCAGAACAAGGTCACCAGCGGCCCGGTGGATTCAGCCAACGTAGTGGGCGAGATCCGCGGCAGCGAGCATCCCGAGCAGGTGATCGTGGTGGGCGGGCACCTGGATTCCTGGGACCTGGCCGCGGGCACAACCGATGACGGCTGCGGCGTGGCCACCACGCTGGGCGCGGCCAAGGCCATCAAGCTGAGCGGATTCAAGCCCAAGCGCACCATCCGCTTTGTGCTGTTCACCGGCGAAGAGCAGGGACTGCTGGGTTCGCTGGCCTATACCAAGATGCACAAGGACGAACTGCCCAACCACGTGGCGGCGCTGGTGCTCGATAACGGCCAGGGCCCGGTGGTCAAGCTGAACATGGGCGGTCGCGATGACCTGATCCCGGCGATGAAGAAGTTTGCCGAATCCGTGAAGGCGTTTGGCGAGATCGGCGTGGATGACGGTGTAGTTTTCGGCACCGATGCCGGGCCGTTTGTGATGGTGGGATTGCCGGGCATCAACATGGACCAGGACTCTCCGGAATACAAATACACACATCACTCGGCGGTGGATACCTTCGACAAGGTCAAGCCCGACCTGTTGATTCGCGACGCCACCATGATGGCGCTGACCGCGTTCTGGATGGCGGACCGCCCCGAGCGCCTGGCCAGCCCGTGGCCGCCGGAGAGAACCGCGAAAATGCTCACGGACAAGCACAACGATATTTTCCTGAAGGCCCTGGGGCTGTGGCCGTTCGGCGATTTGGGGAAAGAGCCGGCAGCGCCGGCGGGAGCGAAGAATAAGTAGGGGGCCGGGTGTTTGTTGACATTTTGGTTTGTAAAACGAATCGGGGGACTGAACGAGCTTAGTCCGAAGGACGGAACAATCTGTAGCCGGGGACGGAAGTCCCCGGTAGGGTTTCAAAATCGTCCGCGTCCCCTTCAGGGGACGACACGATGAATGAGGCAGAGGCGTGGAGATAATGTGCCGTCCCTCCGGGACTCACACTCCCAAAACTGTTACCGGGCACTGCCGTGCCCGGCTACAGATTGTGCCGTCCTTCGGACTGGGACCCTCTACCCTCTGACTGTCTCCACCACTGCCAACTACCGTCACCGCAACCTCTCCATCGACTGCGCCACGTCCGCCTTCAAATCCTCAATCGCCTCCAATCCAACATACAACCGCACGATCCTGTGTCCATAGGCTGGCCGTTTAGGCGAGTTGAGCGTATAGGCCATGGCCAGGCTGGTGACTCCGCCCCAACTGTAGCCGATCTTGAACAGTTGCAGCGCGTCCACAAACGCCTGCACCTGCTCCTTGCTGTAGCGCGGCCGCAGCACGATGGAAAACAGGCCGCTGGCGCCGGTGAAGTCGCGCTTCCACAACTGGTGTCCAGGACAGGACGGCAGCGCGGGATGCAACACAAGTTCGACTTCAGACCGCTTCTGCAGCCACTCGGCCAGCGCCAGCGCCGATTGCTCAACTGCCTTCAGGCGGACTGCAAGCGTCTTCATACCGCGCAGGGCCAGGCTGCAATCGTCGGGCGAGGCGGCGAAGCCCAGCCCCTGATGGGTCTGGCCCAGGCGCTCGTAGATCGCCGGGTCGCGCACCGTGACCGAGCCAAGCAGCAGATCGCTGTGACCGCCGATGTACTTGGTGAGCGCCTGCATGGTGACGTCAATGCCGTGGGCGAAAGCATCGAAGTAGATTCCCGCGGCCCAGGTGTTGTCCAGCACCACCAGCGCACCGTGGCGATGTGCGGCTTCCACGATGGCCGGAACGTCCTGCACTTCCATGGTGATGGAGCCGGGACTTTCGCACCAGACCAGGCGCGTGTTGTCGCGAAACGCTGAAGCGATCAACCCGCCCGCTTCCGGAGGGTAGTAACTCACCTCCACGCCGAAGCGCCGCAGCACGTCGTTGGAAAACATGCGATTTGGTCCGTAGATGCTTTCCGGCAACAGCACGTGGTCGCCGGCCTTGAGCAGCGCCAGATGAATGAGCGAGATAGCAGCCTGTCCGCCGGGAGTAATGATGGTGCGGAAGCCTTTTTCCAGTTCACACACCCGGGCCGCCAGCTCCAGCGTGGTGGGCGTGCCGTACAGCCCATAGGTATAGCCCACCTCGTGCTGGTTCCATTGGTCGGTGGCCGCACCGGCGCCGGGAAACAGCACGGTGGAAGCACGGTGTACAGGGGTATTCAACCCGCGAAAGCCTTCAGGAACGCGCGCGTCAGAGTGGATCAGCCGGGTCTTCCAGTCTTTGCTTGTGCTTTTGGCCATGAGCAGGATTGTAACTGCGGTAAGGATGGTAATTGATAGTTGGAATTTTCACCGGACACAGTAGATCTGGACCGGAATTTGGTTTGAAATGGATGGGCCGCGCCATCAACGCGAAGACCGCGAATAACACCAACTCTTTTTGGATTCGCGAGGATTCGTGTTCATTCGCGGCTAAGTTACTCTTCCGTCAACCAACTTGGCCTCACTCGGGGAACTGCTTTGTCGTGAGAAACGTGCCTCGGGAAGTTAGCTCGCGGGCGCGCAGCTCGTAGTTCCACACCAGCGATTCCAACACGTTCCAGAGCAGGATGAAGATCGGGGCCGACACCAGGAAGATCAAGGTCGCCTGGCCGGGTGAGTCCGGGTTTCTGCGGCTGTACCAAAACACGAGTGTGATGATCGCCAGCATCAGGACGTATCGCGCCACGTGCATCACCAGGGAATAGACCGGCCACACTCCTGTCCTTCGCTTGAACTCTTTGAGTGCGGTCATGCGATTGCTAACCGTGCGCACCAGCATGCAGAAGATTATAGGATGAGCAGGAGCGCGGCGGCCGGCCTAAGCTTTCCCGCGACGGGAAAGTCCCTTCTGCCAATCGACTTCGGCGGCAAAGTTCTTGCACAGCGCAGCCGGAGTCTCTCCCCGTGTCCGCAGTTCGCGCAGGCTGAGCGCATCATGACGCTTGGCCAGGCGGCGGCCATGTCTATCACGCAGGAGCGGGCAGTGGAAATATTTTGGCGGGGTGTATCCAAGCGCCTCCAGCAGCAGGAGCTGCCGCGCCGTGCTGAGCAACAAATCTTCTCCCCGGACCACTTCCGTGATGCGCATGGCTTCATCATCCACCACCACGGCGAGCTGGTAGGCGGGGACATCGTCGCGGCGCCAGATCAGGAAGTCAGAGAAGTCGCGCCCGGCGGTAAAGTGCTGCCGGCCGGAGTAAAGGTCGTTGAAGAAGATGGTTTTGTGGTCCGGGACCAGGAAGCGCCAGCTCACGCCCGCAGGCGACTCCCGTTTGCCGGCCTCGCTCAACCGGCCGCGGCAGGTGCCGGGATAAGGGGCCTCATCGCTCTCCTCATGCGGCGCGGAGAGCGCGCGTTCCAGGTCTTTGCGCGAGCAGGTGCAAGGATAGATGGCGCCGCGGTCGCGCAACTTGCGCCAGGCCTCGAGATAGAAGCTGCGGCGTCGGCTCTGCTCATACGGCCCGAACATGCCGCCCACGTCGGGCCCCTCGTCCCAGTCCAGGCCCAGCCAGCGCAAGTCCTCCAGCATGGCCTGGACGAATTCCTGCTTGGACCGCTGCTGGTCCAGGTCTTCATTGCGGAAGATCACGTTGCCCGCCGAAAGTCGCGCGCGCTGGTGGGCCACCCAGAAGGTGCGTGCGTGGCCCAGATGCATGTATCCGGTAGGCGAAGGCGCCAGGCGTCCGCGATAGATATCGAGCACGCGCGCCGCCCGCAGCCCTTACTTCGGCTTTACGGCGACCAGATCAGGTGTGGATTTCGCGCCGTTAACGTTGGGCTGTATCTGGAATTCGTCCGCCAGTGTGAGCAGGTTGATGCGATGCAGTGTGTGGTCGCCCTGCACCCCCACCCAAAGGGTGTTTCCATCCTGCGTCATGCCGCCGCTGAGCGCCTCGGTTGCGCCCGGGGACAAGGTGGCGACTCCGGGTCCGCTGCCGGAAATCGCGGAGAATATCTGGTTCCGGCCCGCGGGCAGTACCACGATGTGTGCGGCGTTGCCGGGAACAATGAGCTGGTTTGCCGTGAATGGCCCGGCGAGGAAATCGATGAACTCGTTGGTGTAGCTCACCGTGGGCGGGCAGAAACCGCTGGCCGGAGCGCCGACGTTGACCGTTTCAATGTTCAGGCCCGTGGTGTCCAGGGCGACGATCCGGTCGCTGTTCAGAATGCTGCCCAGCAACTGCGGCGCGGTAAGCGTAGGCGCGTTGCTGGTCTGGCTGTTGTTGCAGACGTTGAATGCATTGAGCGCCGCGCTGTTGGCCAGGAAGGCGAGCGGTCCGGAAGCCAGGACTGTGACGCTCTTGAAGGAACCCCCGGGCGTGAGGGTTTGCAGCGTGAGCGCGAGTGAGAAGACGTAAACGTTGCCGTCCGTCGCGCCCACGTAGGCTTTGAATCCATCCGGGGTGAAGGCTGCGGCCACCGCGTTGTGCAGGATGAAGGTGGTGAGCGTCCCAGTGGCCTGGTGGAAGACACGCAAGCGGTGGTTCAGCGGGTTGGGATCGTTGGGAGCGTTGGAAATCACCACCTGGTTGCCGTCCCGGGAGACTGCCAGGACCGTGCCTACCGCTTCGGGAGCTACCGTGGCCAAGGTGTTGGCCGTGGTATCCAGCTTCACCAGTCCTGCATCGGTGCCGATATAGGCAGTCAGCCCGTCCCCGGAGAAGAGAAACGAATTCGGATGCCCGGGCAGGGTCAGTTGTGTTCCGGCCGTCGGCGGGGTTTTGCTGGTATCGATGGGGATGATGGTTGAGACTTGCGCCAGATCCTTGCTGGCGACATAGACTGTGGTGGCCGGGCTGGCGCCGTTCACCGTAACGCTGAAAAGGTTGCTATAGACCGGCTGGTTGATCCCCGCGCCGCACAACGGAGGGAGGCACGCAGCCAGGACCCCGGCGCCGCCGGGACTGATGGCCGTTAGCGTGGCGCTGGAGGAAGCTCCGCCGATGGTCGCCACCGCAGCGTTGTTGCTCAGCAGCGTCACCCCGGAAACGCCGTTGGTCACCGTGCCGTTCTCGTCCGTCATGTCCACTTCGAGCGTCTTGGTGTCATTCGCGTTCATGGTCGCCGAGACCGTCGGTTGTCCCGGCGGGTCGCCGGGCACATGCATGGTCAGGCGTACAGGCATGCAGGTCTTGAACGCGACTCCGGGAGAGGAGCTGGTGCCGGCGGAAGCCACGATCTGGGCCAGGCCCGGGGCACGGGCCGTGGCCAGCCCGTTGGCATCGATGGAAACCACCGCCGGGTTCGTGGAGATCCAGGCGAAGTCCCCGACCTTCGCTGTTATGTCCGTGGCGTTATTAAACGCGTGGGGCGTGAACTGGTGGGTCTGGCTGGGGGAAAAACAGGTGTTGGCCGGGATGTCGTTGGTCACCGTGACCGAGGTCACATTGGGATGAACGGAAACGATCACGGGTCCGCTGGTGATCCCGTTGGCCGAGGCGGTGACTGTGGCTGTGCCCGAGAGCGTGTTTCCTCCTGCATCGAGTCCATTGCACGTAACAAATGTGGTGTCCCAGACGCCGCCGCATACCTGGCCGCTGGGCGAGATCGTCACCAATTGCGGATTGGACGTGTTGAAGGTGAAGACGGTGGCGACATTTGTGCCGGAAGAGTTCACCGCGCTCGCTACCAGCGGCGTAACCTGCCCGGCGATCACGGAAGCGGTGGCCGGAGTAAGGTTCACCTGGGCGACCACGTTCTTGTTGGAAGAACCCCCGCCGCATCCGGCCATGACCACGGCAAGAAGCAGTAGGGTTGTTGCTGAAACGGCGAAACGGCGGTGGTTGCGGACTCGGGGAATCATCATGATGCAAAGCGAATCATTCAGTGTAGTTTCTCGTCGTGTTTTGATCAACCCGGGGAAGCTGCTTAGCGGCCACACTGCTCCCCGCTCCTTCAGGAACGCTGGATACCCGCTTTCTTGCGGGCCGGCTCCGGCGGCTGGTCCGGGCTAAGGTTACTTTTCCGGTACGGTGACCAAGGCTTGGGAGGGGCCGGTTGACGCCTGCTTCCGCCTGCTGCTATATTAAATAGGTTCTGCGAGTTCAATTTAGCTTGCTGTAGATGTGAGCTGTAAGTAAGTTTGCCCGAGGATTCCATCCGTTA
>DASVFK010000140.1:0-3653 GCA_036380095.1 Candidatus Angelobacter sp.
TTCAATAAGTGATCCGCGTAAATCTGCGGCTAACTCTTCACGCCATTCGGATACAACAAAATCTTACTCGACTCGCCGGTCCGCAGGCGCTCCATGCCTTTGCTGAAGTCGGCCATGGCCATGCGGTCGGTAATCACCGGATCAAGATCGAGTTTGTGCGCCTTGAGCATGGCGTTCATCTGGTACCAGGTCTGGTACATCAGCCGCCCGTTGATTCCCTGCACGATCGCGCCTTTAAAGATGATGTCCTCTGAAAGGTTCAGCTCCATCGGCTTGGATGGAATTCCCAGCAGCGAAGCGCGCCCGCCCAGCCGCAGTATCTTGAAGCCTAGGCGGATCGCATCGGGGTGGCCGGACATCTCCAGCACCACGTCAACGCCCGTCCCCTCGGTGGCGTTCATGACTTGTTCGTAGACGTTGTCTTTGGCCGGATTGAGCACGTGGTCGGCTTTCATTTTGGCTGCCAGCTTGCGGCGATGTTCGTTGATCTCCAGGGCAAAGACTTCGCTCGCGCCACAGGCCCGCGCCACAGCAATGGAGAACAAACCGATGGGCCCGCAGCCGATCACCGCCACGGTCTTGGCGGCGATCTCGCCTGCCAGCACCGTGTGGAAAGCGTTGCCCAGGGGATCGAGCACGCTGGCGTAATCTGCCGGCACCGCGGGATCGATCTTCCAGATGTTTGATTCGGGGATCTTCACGAACTCGGCGAAGGCGCCGTTGGCGTCCACGCCGATGATCTTCACATGCTGGCAGATGTGGGCTTCGCCGGTGCGGCACTGGTAGCACTTGCCGCAGGCCACGTGCATTTCGGCGGAAACAAAATCGCCTTCCTTCACCGCCGTGACGTTCTTGCCCGTGGCCACCACATGCCCGCAGAATTCGTGTCCGGGAATGAGCGGCGGCTCGATGCGGTTCTGCGCCCACTGGTCCCAGTTGTAGATGTGCAAGTCGGTGCCGCAGACCGAGGCCACTTTCACTTTGACCAGAACGTCGTCCGGGCCAATCTGCGGACGCGGCATCTGGCGCACGTCGGCTCCCGGCGCGGCCTCCGGTTTTACGACGGCAAGCATGGTTTCAGGCATTCGGTTCCCAGTTCGCGCAAAGATAAGAGGGCAAACTCTTCATTCTAACAAATCAGACCTGCACACCTGCTCGCGCGCCGCGCGGCGTCAATCGATCTGGACGCCGTTACCCTCATACGACCGCGTGATTCTCAACTCGCCCTGGTTGGTGTTGTAGGCATAGAAGGTCCAATACTTCCCGGGCACGCGGAGTACGTTCGCCCAGTTGTACCAACTGTTGGTGGGCGTGAAACGGACCACGTGCTTGCTTGCATCGAGGTCAACTTTGTACTGGAAGCCCTTCCTGATGTCCTGGGCGAGGATGTCCGGCTCCTGCGCGTTCAATGGCCGATCAATCCAGGCGCAAGTGCCGTTGGCCAGGCCGGCGCCTTTCTGTCCGGCAGCGCGCCGCGACTTGGTGAAGAAGAGTCCCAGCTTCTGATAGGAGTTCTGTGCATCTCCCGGTGAAATCCGTACTTTCATGTTAGCTCCGCCCTTGCAGATGATGCGGAAACTCTGTTGCGCTGAGGCGAGCGTGGGAAACAGCGCCAGGATGGCGACGAGAAACAACCGATGCATGGATTCTCCTTGGATTTGAACCAACTCTGGATATTAAGCACGAAGAATTCGTTGGTTGCAACGGGAAGAAAGCACAACCAGCCGGGGTGTTGACGGCGTTTTCGACAAACGTCAATAACAAAGAGGAAAGCGCACCACGGAGGCACTGAGACACGGAGAAAAGCAAGATCAGGATTTTCCATTTTCAAATCTCTGTGGCTCCGTGTCTCCGTGGTGGAAGTTAATTCCTGGCGCGGCCGGCTCACGATGCACTCGGAAGGGTATAATTAACTGTTCGGTTAATTCAATGCCCTCTCTCGCCAAATCCGGCCGTCCCGGCTCTCGCGGCGAACCCGAGAAAACCCGCGCGGCCATCCTGAAAGCCGCGCTGGAAGAATTTTCCCATGAGGGCGTAGCGGGCGCGCGCACGGACGAAATCGCCCGCCGTGCCGGCGTCAACAAGGCCCTGCTCTACTACTATTTCAAGGACAAAGAGGGCCTGTACGCGGCGGCGCTGGAGCGCGTCTTCTCCGGCCTGCACGAGAAGGTGATGGCGGCGCTTAGCAACCATGCTCTGCCCCCGCGCGAGCGGCTGCTCAAGTATGTGGAGGCGCACTTCGATTACATCGCCAGCGTGCCTTTTTACCCGCGCCTGATGCAACGCGAGTTCATGCGCAGCTCCGGGCGCACGCTCACTCCCGTGGCCAGCCGCATCCTGGAGAAGTACGGCAAGCCGATCTATGCACGCTTGGGTGACCTGGTCCGCCACGGAATTGACGCCGGCGAATTCCGCAAGGTGGATCCCGTGCAGACCGTCACCTCCATCCTGGGGACGATTGTTTTCTATTTCAGCAGCCTGCCCGCGCAGCAGGTGATGGCGCCGGGCGATCCCGCGTCACCGGAGCGGATTGCAGCGCGGCGTGCTGCGGTCCTGGACTTTGTTGCCTCCGGCTTGTTCACGCACCCGCCGGCAGAGGGCGGGCGCCGATGAGCGCGCGCAACAAGTTCTTCGCCTTTCTCGGACTGCTGCTGGTCGCTGCGGCGATCTACTACTTTTTCTCCACGGACCACAGCACGGACCTGGTGCTGGTCGGCACGGTGGACGCCAACCAGGTTGTCGTGAGCCCCAAGATCATGGGCCGCGTGGAGCGGCTGGCAGTAGATGAAGGCACTGAAGTGAAGGAAGGCCAAACAGTTGCTGTGCTTGACTCGCAAGAACTGACTGCGGATCGCCAGGCTGCCAGGGCTCTGCTCGCCAGCCTGCGCCACCAGATTTCGCAAACGCAAGCGACGGAAGAACAAGCGGCGGGGGAGACCTCCAGCGGTGTGGTGAACGCTCAGGCGCGGCTGCGCGCCGCACAGGCCACGCTGGCGCAGGCCCAGGCCGATCTGCAGCGCATCCAACTGGATGCACAACGCACGGTCGCCCTGGCGCAGGCAGGCGTGGCGTCACAACAGGCGAAAGATCAGGCGGAAGCACAGCTCAAGGCGCAGCAGGCGTTCGTCCGCGCGGCGGAAGACCAGGTGAACGCAGCCAAGGCCGACCTGGTGACGGCGCAGGCGCGCACGCATCAGGCGCATGCTGCGGAAAGTACGGTAGCAGCCACGCGCGCGCAGGCGCTGAATGCACAGGCGCAGTTGGAAGCCGCGGAGACGCGGCTCGGCTATACCAAGGTGCTCGCGCCGGTCAACGGAACAGTTACAGTGCGCGCCGCCCGCGAAGGTGAAGTGATCCAGCCTGGCCAGGCCATCGCTATCGTCACCGACTTGAGCGACACATGGGTACGCGCCGCCATTCCGGAGACGCAAGCCGCCAACATCGCGCTGGGCGAGCAACTCAAAGTCCGCCTGCCCAATGGAGAGACCGTCACCGGCAAGGTGATCTTCAAGGCCCCCGAGGCCGACTTTGCCACGCAGCGCGACGTGAACCGGCGCAAACGCGACATCAAGACCATCGCGCTGAAACTTTCCCTCGACAACAGCAAGAAAACGCTGGTTCCCGGCATGACGGCCGAAGTCCTGGTGCCCAAG
>DASVFK010000141.1:0-11620 GCA_036380095.1 Candidatus Angelobacter sp.
GTCCGCCTCCGCGACCAGGCCTTTCCGTTCGGCCAGAAGCGCTTCAGACTTTGCCAGGTTTGCGGCCGCCATTGTCTTGTCCGGCTCATACATGGCCATCACGCGATAGGCGCGGGCTTCCCAGATCCACTGCTTCATGGCGCGCGCTTGCTCGGCTGCCGCGAGATATGCTTTGTCAGCTTCCTCCCACTGGCGGGCGCGGACATACGTCATGGCGGACTTCTGCAGATACTCGGCCTTGAGACCATCACTGGGCGCATCGTGAATGGCCTTGGCATATTCCTCCCGCGCCTTCTCGTGTTGGCCCATGATGGCGTAAGTCTCTCCCAGCTCTTTTTGAGAGATATAGAAAGTGGGGTCGATCTTCAAGGCCGTGCGGTAATGCTCCAGAGCCTCCTCATAGCGACCGGAGAGGCGCAGCATTTCCGCATAGGAATCGTGGGGATTGGGCTCGTTGGGCATCAACTGAACATATTTGGCAGCGTTTTCCAGGGCCTTGGCGTAGTTGCCGCGCCGCGAATTGATGTAGCCCATCTGGTTATAGGCTGTGGCGTAATTGGAATCTTCCGCCAGAGCGTTGATGGTGAGCCGTTCCGCGCGCTCGTACTGGTCCTGTTTGAAGAGCCAGTAGCCAAAGAGGAAATTAAGCCGCTTGTCGCGCGGATATGCGGCCAGGGCATCGTTCATCGCGGCAATGCCTTCGAGGTACCTGTTCTCGTGGATTCCCGCCATCCAGCGGACGACGAGTTGCTCGGCCGGCGAGGCGCTCTTCATCGCCGCCTTGGCCTGCTCGCGATGGCTGCTCTCCTCCGCTGGGTCGGTTGTGGTCATCGAGATCCAGGTGTGCGCCAGAGCGAAGTTGGGGTCCAGGCGCACCGCCTCGCGCCAGTCACTGAGAGCAAAATTCCAGCGATGGTTCTCGTACTGGACCATGCCTTTCTCGAAGTAACGCGCCGCAGCGGCTGACGAGGTGGTCGCCGGCAATTTCTGCGCCGGGATCGCGCCGCCTTCAAAATCATCATTGCCTTTGTCTTGGCCCATGTTCTGGGCGGCAGGGAGCGTTGCCGCGGAGACAAGCAAAAGGACTGCAGGCAGCAACCGCGTGAGAGTCAGTTTTTTGTTAGTTGCCATGGAGCAAGTACCCCTGTTGCAGCGGAAGCTTGCCGTCCACCTTGACGACCGTGACCGCGCTGTTGATGGAATAAACATTGACCACGCCAATCGCGCCCGGGTGCTCAGCGACCGCGCGCAACACCAGATCATCGGACCCCAGGATGACGATATTGTTTTTTTGGCTCACGGCCAGGGACTGAAACTCGGCCAGCGTTATCTTGTAGACCTTTTCCAGGAGCAGCTTGCCGTCAGCCGACGAGGGATTGCTCAGATAGACTGTGACTTTTTGCCCGCTGGGCCAGACGCGGGTCTCCGTGCGCAATAGTTTCAAGAGCTGCTTGCTGCTCACCTCGGGGGCGACATTCTTCTTGTCTGTGATGATTGCGACGTCGCGGGCCAGGCAAAAGGGCGGGAGCAAGAGCCCGATGATGAAACAAATCAGTAGAAGTCTGCGCATACTCCTCTTCCCGAACAGGGGAACCGTTGCGCGTATTGGACCCCAATTCGGGAGCACGTCACAACGTGACGTTGGTAATCGGGCGGTTGTCTGGGGAGGTGCTCATCGGCTGCTTAAGAAGACATTTAGCGGGGTGTTTGCACGACCGGCTCGATGCGGTCAAAGGCTTCCTTGAGAATGGCTCGCGAAGTGGCAAAACAGATGCGCACATGACCGGCGGCCCCCGGGCCGAACCAGCGCGGTAGTCCTGGCACAAGCGCCACGCGTGCCTGGTCGCGCAGGCGGTCGCAGAACTGCCCGGAATCGCCGGCCAGGCTGCGAACATCAGGAAAGATCACATACGTTCCCTGCGGCGGCTGCACTTTCACGCCGGGCCAGCGCGCCAGTCGCTCCACCACGTAATCCCGCTGCGCCTGCAAATGGTCCACAAATGCCGCCAGCCATGCGCGCCCCTGGCCGAGCGCGGCCATCACTGCCACTTGCGACAACACAGAGACACCATAGACCGTGCTTTCCGCGTCAGATGCGGTCACGATTTCTTTTTTCCACTCAGGATCGGAGCAGATCAGGCAGCCCACGCGCAACCCTGCAAGCGCAAAATTCTTGGAGAATCCGTAGACGGTGACGGTGTTGCGCGCGATTTCAGGCGAGAGTGAAGCCACGGCAATATGCCGGTGCGGGGCATAGACAACGTCTGACCAGATTTCGTCCGAGACGATGCGCAGCTTGTGCGCGATGGCCCACTCCGCTACCGTGCGCAGCCAGTCGCGGGAGTAAACCACGCCCAGCGGATTATGCGGGCTGCAGAGCCACAACATGCGCGTCCGCGGCGTGATGACTGCTTCCATCCCGGCGATGAACTCTTCCGCCGTGGTCTCCCGCGTCACGCTCACCCGCACAGGAACAGCGCCGGCGCGCGCGATGGTGTGGTGCAGGAGAAAGTCCACAGGATCGGAGATCAGGGCTTCATCGCCCGGCTTGAGGCTGGCGCGGGCCACCACAGCCATGCCCGATGCGGCGCTATCGGTGGCGAACACTTGCTCGGCCATGCAATTCATCTGGCGTGTGTTGCGCATCCATTCCGCTATGGCTTCGCGAAACTGCGGCAGCCCTTCCGGAGGAGCATAGCTGAGCACTCCTTCACGCACGTAGCGGACTAGCTCTTCCTCGATCGCCGGGCAGATGGGAAAGTCAGGATCAGCCGCGGTCAAAGGGATTACGCCGGCGGGTTGCTGGGCCCAGCGCAGGTTGAACGCCCGCTGGCGCAGGAGCTCAAGGGGCACGGCATCATCTGAAAAGAATGTTTTCGTCATCGCCACTTCACGTCTTTTTGAGTTGGCGATTCAGCCCATCCAAAGCCGTCTGGTAAGTGTTGCCCAGGAACGCCGCCACTTCATTCTCCATGCCAGGCGGACATTCAAATTCCGCGCTCATTTCGGCGAAGGTGGAGCCCGCGTCTGCCCCGGGCTTCAACCTGACTGATGCTTGATAGCGCGTCATGGGCACAGCGCCATCAAGCATTTTATAGGCGCACGTATGCGTCTGGTCAGAGAACTCGAGCAATTCTTCGCGCATGCGCCCGCCGCTGGCAAGACCAAAGTTGCGCACACAGCCGGCTTGTCCAGCTGGAATGCTGCCCTCCAGGCGGGTGTCCGTTACACCGGGAAACCACTTGTGCAGTCCGTTGAAATCGCGGATGTGCGCCCAGACAACATTCACCGGGGCTTCAATCACGCTCGATTTGTAAACACGGGTCATTGTTTTCTCTCCGGGATCCGCGATTTTACGAAGCGCCCACGCCCTGTTGGCCGGCCATGATTTTCTGAATGTTTTCCGGCGAGAAGAAATCCTCAACGCGAACGCTATGAGCCAGCACACCGAAGAACCGGCTGCGCTGCTCGGGATTGAACTGCAGAGCAAACAGCAATTGCGCCACTTCCGGCGGAGGCGGCGCCAGCGCTGCTAACTGCGTGGTCATTTCGAAGTACGGCATTTCAGACTGGTTGCGCTTTTCTTCATAAGCGGCCAACGCCTGCTCTATTGGCTGGCGTCCGCTAAAGCCCGCATCAATGGCTTCCGCTAGCCATTCCGCGCTGCGGAACGCATCGGTAATTCCGGAAGCCGTGCAGGGATCTTTCTGGTAGCCGGCATCGCCCACCAGCGCCCAGCCTGGCCCGTACGGCCGCCGCAAGTGATAAGGGATCACCCCGCCGGTAAAGCGCGATTCCTTCTTGCCGGCGCGCATGCGGTCCGCCAACTCCGGCACCTGCTCTGCGATGCTCCGCCAGTGATTGCCTTCCACATCCTTGCGGACCTCCGCGATCTCACGCGCGGGAAAAGCCACGCCGATCAACGTGAGATTGTCATTGGTGTTGTAAGCAAACACCACGCGGTTCGGACGCAGCCACAAATGCCAGCCCTTCATGGGGACCCCGCTCCAGTAGGCGTACCACGAGCCTTCGAGACCTGGCTGGCTTTTGGCTTCCGGCGCCTTCACCTGACTGGCCACGACGGAGAACATGCCGTCTGCTCCCACCACGATGCGCGCCTTCTCCGTGACAACCCCGCCTTTGTGCTGTCCGCGAATACCGGTAACGCGGTCGTTTTCCCAAACCAGTTCCTGGACCGAGAACCCTTCCCGCAACTCGGCGCCCGCCTCAACCGCCCCGGCAGCCAGAATCGGATCCAGTACGATGCGGCGAGGAGCAAAGGCGGTGTTGACTCCATCGGCAGGAGGGACGGGGCCGGTAAGAGAGAAAGCGCCGTAGTCGAAGTAGTCATGCGTGATCGGCGGGCAACCGGTAGCCTCAAGCCGGTCCAGCAGGCCCCATCTTTTCATGGCTGCGGAGCCCGCCTGGTGAACAAAGTGATTAGAGAAGGCCATGTCGCTGGGGAAGGTCGTACGGTCCAGCAGCAGGACCTTGTAGCCTTTACGTGCCAGGAGCAGAGCAACGGGTGAGCCGGCACAGCGCGCGCCGACAACGATGGCATCGTACATGGGTTCTCCTTCGCGACCGCCTACGGCAATTTTCCGCAATTGCCGGCGATGCATTGTATCGAAACTTAGAAAACTTTAATTGTCAGCCTTCCCCTACCAGATCTCACGCAATGGGCAGCAGACGTCTCCCCGCGCTGAGCGGCTCCAAAAACTGTTGCGTCAGTTCCCGGCCTTTGGCGATATACGGGACGCATTGCGCCCGGCGCTGCCGTGAGTAATGCTCCAGCGCTGTGGCCAGTTCGCCTTCTTTGGCGATTTTTCCTGTCACTGTTTCCGCCAACGCTACCGCGTCCGCCACCGCCGAGGAAACGCCCTGGCTCGTAAAGGGCGAGAGCGGATGCGCCGCATCGCCCACAAGAACAAGGTTTTGCCGGTGAAAGCCTGGCACCAGGTCCGTCTCGATGGGCCGCCAAAGATGCACCCGTGAGAAATCAGTCTGCGCCACCAGCGACGGAATGGGATGTGCCCATGAGCCAACCAATTCTTGCACGTGGGCCCGGCGGGCCTCAGCTCCCATGCTTCCATTTCCCAATGCTTCCGGCGTCAAAGGGAACCGCTGGGCGTCAAACTGTAAATACCAGACAACGTGTTCCGCATCCACCGGCAGGACGCCCACTGCGATGCCGCCGCCTTCAGCATGAAATTTGTTGAAGCTGTGTCCAGCCCAGCTGACCGCTTTATCGCAGCGGACCAGCCCTACGATTTCCGGCACCCTGTCCGGTACCGAAGGCCAGTCGTGAAACATCGCCTGCCGTGCCCGCGAATTGATTCCTTCTGCGCTTACATACAAGTCAGCCTGGATTCGTGTACGTCCTGTGGCTGTCTGCAAATGCGCGGATGTCACATTCTGCTGCTCGTCCAATTCCAGGCGGTCCAGGGCCGCGTCAAAAACAGGTTCCTCGTCGTGGGGCAATGCGCGCCCCAGTGCTGTCGTCAAGTCCCGGCGACGAATGCCCCGCGCCCCGCGAGGCATCTTCTCTTCATGAATGATTCGTCCTGTCGCATCACGGCAAAAATACCGTTGCAGTGGTGTGCCGCCCAACGCACCGGTCAGGGGCACGCCAAAGCTCTTCATGCAAGCAATGCCTTCCGGCACCAGGATGAAGCCCATGCCGGCATCCAGCGCCTGCCGGCTCCGCTCGTAGATTCGGCACCGATGCCCCTGCGCCCGCATCGTAATCGCAGTCATCAAGCCGGCGATTCCCGCTCCAAAGATCGCAATGTCCATTCGCCAGTCCTTAGAAGGTTCTAACTTGCTTGAATTGAGTGCTGATGGCCCCCGCCACTCGCTCCTTCGCAGTGAGCAAGGCACAAACTGAATTATCTAAGATTAGCAAACGTTAACGCCGATTCGCTCCCTAACAAAATACAAAAATTAAACGTCTCTCATCGTTAAAATGCGGCAACCAACGCCGCAGCTCGCCACATTGTGGAAATAGAGGCGTGATGAAGGCAGCTCAGGCCTTGGATGGGTAGGTTGTGCTGAACTTTTTGCCCAAAATCTGGTTCAAGTGATGCTTAAGGTGCTCCACGTAATCCTGGGCAATCCACTCCAGCGTCGCCGGAGGGTTGGGGCCGATGTTGCAGGTGATTTTGGCCGCCTGGGCAGGCAGTGAGTTGATCACGTGGGCAAGAAAGCGATTGTAAGCGGCCCAAAAGTCCACCAGGAATCCCCAGTCCATCTCGCGGAACTGCTGCAGCTCCACCAGCCGCTCTTGATCGTAGCCGGGAAACGTAAGCTCGCCCTGTAAGGTTGCACGCACAAATCGCTGGTGATTATTGGAAGCTGAATCTAGCAAATGCCCGAGAATTTCTTTCCTTGACCATTTGCCGGGAGCGGGTGGCAACGATGTATCGGCGTTGTTCAGCTTCTCCAGCGTCGGCTTGGCCTGCGCGACCGTTCGGCCCAGCGCTGTTGCAATCTCGTTGAATGAATGACTCACTGTTCCGGTTCCTTCCGCTTCTTGGGACTCTCTGTTCGATCTGTGGTGCGCTTTCGTTTTTCCGATGTCGGCGATGACGCGCGATTACGGCGATGTCGGCGATCCCTCTTCACTCAATGCCCGGTTCCTTCCGCTTCTTGCGACTCTCTGTTCGATCTGGGGTGCGCCTTTGTTTTTCCGATGTCGGCGGTCCCTCTTCACTCAATCCCCAGTTCCTTCCACTTCTTATCCACCATCGCTTTGGTCTTCTCGTCCATCAAAATTTCATCCGGCCACGGACGCGTGAAGCCTTCCGTCGGCCACTTGCGTGTAGCGTCAATCCCCATCTTCGACCCGAAATTCGGCAATCGCGCAGCATGGTCGAGTGAATCCACCGGCCCCAGCGTGAACTGAATATCGCGTTCCGGGTCAATGTTGTTGAAAACTTTCAGCACCACTTCGCCAATGTCCTGCACGTTCACGTCTTCATCCACCACCACAATGCACTTGGTGAACATGGCCTGGCCCAGCGCCCATATGCCGTTCATGACCTTGCGCGCGTGCCCGGGATACGACTTGCGAATGGAAACGATCATCAGGTTGTGGAAGATGCCTTCCACCGGCAGGTTCACGTCCACGATCTCCGGCAACGTCAGCTTCATCAGCGGCAGGAAGATACGCTCCACGGCCTTGCCCATCCAGGCGTCTTCCATCGGCGGCTTGCCCACGATGGTGGTCGAGTAAACCGGGTTCTTGCGATGCGTGACGCAGGTGACATGAAAAACCGGATACTCGTCCTCGAGCGAATAAAACCCGGTGTGATCGCCGAAAGGCCCTTCCGTGCGCAGCTCGTCGAGTTTCACATAGCCTTCCAGCACGATCTCCGCCGCGGCCGGGACTTCCAGGTCCACGGTCTCGCACTTCACCAACTCCACCGGCTTCTGCCGCAGAAAGCCGGCGATGATGAACTCTTCCACCTCAGGCGGTGCGGGAACGATCGCAGAAAATGTCAAAGCAGGCTCGGTCCCGATGGCGACTGCAACCTCCATGGTCCCGCTCGGCCGCTCGCCCCCAGCCAGCATCGCCCCGCCGCCGGAGCGCGCCATGATGTCAACAGCAGCGCGGGTCTTCGCAGTTGGATCCGCAGGCGAGGGCATCTCCAGCCCGCCACGCGAAGCGCGTGTCGGGGCCAGACGCAGCATGTCGCGATAATGTTCCGCCGCCACCTTCTGCCGCTGCCAGTGCATGCCCGCGCTGGTGGCGTCGTAGATCTGCATGCGATACATGCCCACGTTACGCTTGCCTGTCTTGGGGTCGCGGGTGATCACGCAAGGCAGCGTGATGAACCGGCCCGCGTCCTGCGGCCAGCATTGCAGCACGGGAAAATCGAGCAACGAGAAGTTTTCTTTCTTGATGACCTCTTTGCACGGCCCGCTCTCCACCGTTTTGGGAAAGAACTTTCCCATATCGGCCAGCATGGGCAGCATCTTCAGCTTCTCCAGAAACCCTTCCGGCGACTTCATGTTCAGCAGCTGCCGGATGCGCTCCGCAATCTCGTCCAGCTTGTCCACGCCCAGCGCCATCTGCATGCGCCGCTCCGAGCCGAACTGGTTGATCAGCACCGGAACGCCGTTCGCGCCCTTCACGTTTTCAAACAGCAGCGCCGGGCCGCCCGCGCGCCCGTACTTTTTCGCCGCGCCCTTGGAAACACGGTCTGTGATCTCAGTGATTTCCAACACCGGGTCCACTTCCGCGCGGATGCGCTTCAGCTCGCCGGCGCGGTCCAGCGCGGTGATCCACTCTCTCAGGTCGTTGTAAGCCAAAGAACGCTCCTCGGCGGAATCTTATTGAACTGGAGATTATAAGGGAGCAAGCCTCTCCGCATTCAGCACTCAGCAGTCAGCATTCAGCCGGGCTTTTTTCTGAAATCCCGAGCGGAGCGAGGGACCCCTATTGATCTGAATCGAATTTCACGGCGAACATCTTGGTGCGATGCCTCTCCCAGTTCCCAGAAATCTCCAGGCCTGCGACAAAAGACCTCTTGGAAACAGCATGGAAACGAGTAGGGCTCCCTCGCTCCGCTCGGGATTTCAGAGAGAAGCTCAACGGCTGAATACTGACTGCTCACTGCTGATTGCTGAGAGCTCAATCCAACGCAACCCACCCCCAGCAGCTCTCATCATAAACGTCTGTAGATCAGGAAGTTCCCATGGCCGACTCGATCCAAGGCGAGCACCAGTATATCGACACATTCTTCCGTCTCACGTTGCGGCCAACCAGCGCGGCGGACGCCTTCCCTCTCTTGACTTCCCTTACGCCCCGCAAGCGTCGCGCCATGGTGGATCTCGCCGATGCCAACCACGTAGTGGTGCGCGCGTTTGAGGTGATCAACCGTGTTGCCGGCAATCGCGGCGATGCCTCAATTCAGGCCTGGGCGGTTGACGTCCTCACCGCCGAGCGCGACCGCATCGCCAGGGCGCTCGAACACCTGGAACACGCATGCTGTGTCCTGGAAGCAGAAGGCTGCCCTGCCGTGGTCATGAAAACACTCGACCACTGGCCCGACCTGGGCAATGACCTCGATCTGGTCTGCATCGGCGAGACAAAACAAGTTGTGGCCGTAATGACCGAGCGCCTTGGCGCCCAGGTTGAACCCCGAAGCTGGGGTGACCGGCTGGCCAACAAATGGAACTTCAAGCTGCCCGGTTTGCGCGAATCCATTGAGGCGCACATCGGGCGTCTGGGCCAGACCGGCGAGCACATCGCGCTGGCGCAACGCTTTACTGCTCGCAGGGTGCTTGCCCGCGTGGGCGGACACACCTTTTTTGTTCCCGCACCGGAAGAACGCATCTTCGCCGCCACGCTGCAGCGCATGTACCGCCATTTTTATTTCCGCGTCTGCGACATCCTGAATGCCGCCTCACTCGTCAGGTCCGGTACGCTCGATTTCGCCGAGTTGCAGCGCGCGGCACAGGAAGCCGGCATATGGCCGGGCGTGGCCAGCTTCCTGAAGATCGTCTCCGATTACGTGCAGCACTACCAGGAGACCGGTCTGGCCCTGCCCGTTCAAGTGGTTGCCGATGCCGCACTCGGAGGTGACCAGATCTACACGCGCGATCGCTTTCTGCGCATACCGCTGGTCCCCTACGGCGCCGGCTTATATACCCGCCAGCTTACCCAAACTGCGTTTCGCGGCGACGTGCCCGCTGCGCTCCGTCTGAGCCTTTTGCCTCCTCTGGCTTCCGCCGCCGCCGTGGCCTTCAGGTTCACCGGCAGCGACAAAGGCGTGTGGTGATGGGGTTGCAGAGCAGAGTTGATAGCTGGTAATCGGTAAGTCAAGTATCTTCAGTTCCCTCGCCCGCTTTTCGCGGGCTTCTTTTTTAACAGGTTTCTTTAGCCACGCTGAGAACTTGCCGCAGGGTAGCATCGAACCTCTCGCGCTCCGTCTGGCGCTGGCAGCGGCTTCAAATTCCGATATACACCCCTTGCCCATGCTCATCTCGTTGCACTCAAAACGGTGCATTTTATGAATCCCAGTTTTCCACATAGTTGCACCGTTTTCCGACGTTTCCCCTCCAGGGTTCGTGGAATACAATATGTGCCATGGCGTAACCGGTTTCGCCCAATATCTGGAAAGGGTTAGCGGAATAAGAGTGAGGAGAGCTTTAGCTTTCTGTGATCCTCGGCTCACCGTCACAGAGAGCCTTAACAGCAAGAGCCACATCGGGTGTGATCTTGGCGGACCGTCCGACATGGCTCGTGGTGATGCTGCTGTTATTTCAGTTTCGAGGATTACCCCCCTCGCGGGGACGAACGGAGAACGTTATTCTCCAGAAAGTTTTTTGTCAACATGCCTCCGGCATATCCATGGCACTCCACCCGTCCGGGTGAGACTGTCTATCACAACAACACCGATTGCACTGAGGGCAACAACATCGAGCGCCGGTATTACGCGCTCGGCGATGGCGGCCTGAAATTGTGCCATCACTGCGCCACCCTCAGCGGTGGAACTTTTAACCGCATGTCCGCCTTGCGTGACTTACTGAGCGGCAAGCGTTAATTCCCAATATAGGCCGGTTGGCTCGTAGTCGATCACGGGCCATACGCGCCTCAACTGCAAAACTGCAAGACATGAATGGAGGGCTACAGACAATGCTCTGTAGCCTTCTGCTTTTCCGCAAGCCTCTAAGCCCTCGTTTGACCGAGCTTTCTCCGGCACGGCTGAAAGCCGTGCCCTTTCAAACCGATTTACAAGACGGTTTCCAACTACCAAGTACCAAAAAAAGAGAGCGGCAGTCGAATCACCGCTCTCTTTGTGTTGTTGCACCTCTCTGCAATTGTTCAGTCGCTATCAAGCTTCTATCAAGGTGCTGAACAACCCGGCTTTAGCCTCTGTAGGTATCAGGGCACCGGCCAGCCCTCAGCTTCAGCTGAGGGTGAGCGGAGCGAAAGGTGCCGTAAAGCGTCCAAAATCAAACGGGCTTTAGCCCCTGAAAAACAGAATCGCAGACGGAAAAGGTTTAACTCTGCACAAAAAAACAAATCTCACCACGGATGAACACGGATGACACGGATTTACGAACCTAAAAATGGCCTGATTGAACGATCCGTGTGAATCAGTGTTATCAGTGTTATCCGTGGTAAGGGTTGGGTTCTTGAAATACTAAAGAGACCAGGCAAGAGCAAAAAAAAGAGAGCGGCAGTCGAATCACCGCTCTCTTTGGGTTGTTACACCTTTCTTGCAGTTGCTCTGTCGCTATGAAAGCTCTAGTGGAACTTGCCGGAAGGCTTGGATCCCTTGTCTCCGGAGTTGTTGTTGCCGCCGCGATTTCCACCACGGTTGCCACCGCCGTCATTACGGGAAGGCGTGCTGCGCGGCGCACTGCCTCCACCGCGCATCTCCGCTCCGCGTGAAGGCGGAGGCGAGTACCTTGGTTCATTCCTCTCCGCTCCGCGTGAAGGCGGAGGCGAGTACCTTGGCTCATTCCTCACTTCCGGCATGCGCGGGCTGGAAGAAGGCGAAGGCCTGGGCTCCGTGCGCACCGCCGGCGTGTTCCGCGGAGTCACAATCGGTTTGTCAAAATCCAGCCTGGGCTTGCCGGACGGACTGCTTGCATGATCAGGCCGGTC
>DASVFK010000142.1:0-17341 GCA_036380095.1 Candidatus Angelobacter sp.
CAATAGTCCCTTTTCCTTAACCCTTCCCTACTTCGTCTTGCCCTGCTTTCAGGTTGATTCTCTCTCGCTTCAAGGCCCGCTTTTGCCCGCAATGTAAGTTTCTCGCCCGATGCAAGCAGAGTTGATGCCTCTTTACGCTCAAGCTCACCGTACGCAACTTTCCCCTGGAGTCTAGCGATTTTGAAAAAATTGTTTCTCTCTCTCTGCCTGCTGGCTGTGCCTGCGCTGCTCGCCGCGCAGGTTCCCCAGTCCAGCCACGTGGTGGTGGTAATGGAAGAAAACCACGGATATTCCAGCGTGATCGGCAGCTCGTCCATGCCGTATCTGAACAGCCTGGCCAACCAGAACGCGCTGCTCACCCAGTATTACGCCAATACGCATCCCTCGATCGGCAACTACTTCATGATGACGACCGGCCAGATCATCACCAATAACGACTCGTTTACCGGCACCGTCAGCGCGGACAACATCGTCCGGCACATGCTGACTGCGGGAAAAACGTGGAAGAGTTACGCACAAGGCCTGCCTTCCGCCGGCTACACCGGAGGCAATACCGGCGCGTATCTCCAGCGGCACAATCCCTTCTCGTACCTATCCGACGTGGTCAACAGCAGCGTACAAAAGCTGAACCTGGTGCCCTTCACCCAGTTTGCCGCCGACCTGAACAACAACCAGCTTCCTGACTTCTCTTTCGTTGTTCCCGACGCGAACAATGACGGGCACAACGGAACCCTGGCGCAGGCCGACTCCTGGCTCAAGACCAACATCGCCCCGCTGTTGAACAATCCTGCGTTCCAGAAGGACGGAATCCTGATCATTCTTTTTGACGAAGCTGCCACCAGCGACACGGCGCACGGTGGAGGCCACGTTGCCGCCGTCGTCGTCGGGCCTCCGGCGAAGAAAGGCTTCAAGTCCACCGCGCTTTACCAGCACCAGAACCTGCTGCGCACCGTGATGGAAGCGCTGGGCATGAACTCCTTCCCCGGCGCCGCGGCCACTGCGGTTGCCATGTCCGATGTGTTCACCGCTTCCGGTACACCCACGCCGACTCCAACACCGACACCGGCTCCCACACCGACGCCGAATCCAACACCCACGCCGGCGCCGACACCTGCTCCCACTCCAACTCCGGCTCCCACGCCGAGCCCGACGCCTGCACCTACACCTAAGCCGTCACCCAGCCCCACTCCTGCACCGACGCCCACACCCACACCCACGCCTGTTCCGGGCATTTCGAGTTGCGTAGCCAGCACGAATGGAGTGACAGTTTGCTCGCCTACGGCGGGAAGTACTGTGGGATCGCCGGTCAACTTTACCGCAGCAGCCAAGTCGTCCAATCCCATTACCGCGATGCGGATTTATATCGACTACACGTCCGTCTACCTGGTGAACGCTTCCAGTCTCAACGTTAGCCTTCCCGTAGCACCCGGGGCGCACCACGTGACGGTCCAGGCCTGGGATTCGGCGGGCCTGGTCTTGAAGACCTCCTTCACGATGACTGTGGGGGCTTCGACGACATCCGGAAGCTGCTCCGCATCTTCGGTCGGCGTCACCATTTGCGCGCCCACGGCCGGAGCAACGCTGGGATCGCCCGTGCGTGTGACCGCAGCGGCAAAGACCTCCGCCACGAGCATCACCGCGATGCGTATTTACGTTGACAACGTCTCCAAGTACCTGACCAACGCGGGCACGCTTGACACCTCCCTTTCCCTTCCTGCCGGAACCCACAACCTGGTCGTGCAGGCCTGGGACTCAAGCGGCGCCATCTTCAAGAAAGCAGAAACAATCAACGTTCACTAGCGCGTATCGTGCTTTAGCTCGGCTTCACAGCCCCGAAGGCAACTTCGGGGCTTTTTTTCTTCTACGACGTTTTCAGTTTTGCCATCGCGTCGCGGGCTAAGCATTTCTTCCCTGGCTTTTCTACCAACCTGGTACTAGAGCGCTTCCGCGTGATGTCGGTCACGGAACCCGGGCAGGCAGCGGTATAGCCTGAAATCAAAGTAAAGAGGTAAGTCATGATCTCCCCTGCCAGGCCCTCTTCCCTCGCTCGTTCTCAGCAATGGCTGGCTGCGGCAATAATCGCGGCATTTGTGCTTTTAGTGGTTTTTCACAGGACTTCAGGCGCCCAGAGCGGTGGCGCTGATTTCACCATCATCGTCTTGCCTGACCCGCAGTACTATCCGCCCAAGTACCCCCAGATTTTTGACAGCCAGACGCAGTGGATCGCGAACAACATCGGGAACCTCAACATCAAGATGGTGCTGGACGTGGGAGACACCGTGAACGGAGGCGGTTCCACGACGGAATGGCAGCGCGCCAGCAGCTCCATGAGCAAGCTGGAAGGAAAAGTCCCGTACTTCGTGGCCATCGGCAATCACGATTACAACGCCGACAATCCCCAGAGCCGGACCTCTGCCGCCACGAACTTCAATCGTTATTTTGGGCCTTCGCGTTATGCCAACTCCGACAGCGGCTGGCTGGGGAGCTATCCCTCAGGAAGCAATGAGAACTTCTATGGCGCCGTCACCATCAACGGCAAGCGGTTCCTGGTGGTGGCGCTGGAATTCTACCCGCGTCCCGCATCGTTGCAATGGGCGGCCAACGTCATTGCGCAGAACCCTGATGCGGAAGTGATCATCGTTACGCACTCCTATGAATACTTCGACAACACGCGCGTGACTCTCTGTGACAACTACAACGCCGAATACTACGGCATGGGCGCGGACAACGACGGTGAAGAGATGTGGATGAACCTGGTGAGCCGGTACGGCAACATCAGCATGGTGTTCAGCGGTCACATCGTCAAGAGCGCGGGACAGATGGCTTCCGGTCATCAGACTGAGGCCGGCGCCAAAGGCAACATCGTGAATACGTTGTTGTCGGACGGCCAGGCGATGACCAACGGCGGAAACGGATACCTGCGGATCGTGAAGGTGAGCCCGGCCAACAACCGCATCACCGTGACCACGTACTCTCCTTACCTGAATGCGTATCTCACCGATTCCGCCAACTCATTCAGCGTGCCCTGGCACGCTACATCCACCTCGGGAACCGGGACCATCGCGGGCAAGGTGAGAAATAAATCCTGCACAGCGCTTTCCGGAGCTCGCGTCTCGTACTCCGGCGGATCAACCACCACCAGCAGCTCCGGCAGCTTCACCCTGAGCAACGTGCCCGCGGGAGTTCAGACTCTCACCGTGACGGCTTCCGGTTATCCCACTGTGACCAGGAGCGTCCCCGTAGGCGCTGGCCTCACCAGCAGTGCTCAAATTTTCCCGGGAGCTTCACTCACTCCGGGTCCTGGTCCGGGGCCTACGCCATCTCCAACGCCCTCGCCAACCCCTACGCCGCCACCCGGGCCCACACCAACCCCAAGTCCAACCCCAACACCTTCCGGCGGGACAGGCGCAATCTCCGGGAAAATTACGAACATCTCTACATCAGCCGCGATCGCCGGAGTCACGGTCAGCACCAGCGGCCGATCCACCACGACGGACACCGCCGGGAATTATTCGCTGGCCTCTCTGTCCCCTGGTACTTACACCGTCACGGCAACTAAGAGTGGATGGGGAACACAATCGAAGACCGCCTCGGTGGTTGCCGGTGGAAATACCGTCTTGAATTTCGCCATGGCCACTTCCGGCATCATCAGCGGGACGGTC
This sequence comes from Candidatus Angelobacter sp., assembly GCA_036380095.1. Lineage (GTDB taxonomy): Bacteria > Acidobacteriota > Terriglobia > Terriglobales > Acidobacteriaceae > Angelobacter. The sequence goes on from DASVFK010000142.1 coordinate 3,663, forward strand.
AAGAACGCAAGCGGCGCTGGAATGGCCGGAGCCAGCGTTACGTTCAAGGGCGGCGTGCTGGGTATCACCAAGACGGTTACCACCGGCTCGACAGGATCATATTCCAGCAGTTGGATTCCGATAGGCAGTTACACCGTCACGGTAAGCCTTTCGGGACATACCACACAGAGCAAGACCGCCACGGTGAACACCGGCGCAACCACAACCTTGAACTTTACGAGTTTCTGATATGAAACGTCTGCTGCTGATTTTCGCTTTGATGGTCCTGCTCGCGGCACCTGCGCTCGCCCAGGGCCCTGCCTGTCCGGTTGCCATCACGGATGTGCGCAGCCTCTCCGGAAACGTGAAAGTGCTCTTCCGCAACATCAGCCCCGCTGAAATCACCGAATACGATTTCATTGTGTGGTTTGCCGATTTTGACGAGCAGCTCCACTTCCTGCCTGCGCTGGTCCCGGATTCAGAATACCGTCGTATCAAGGCCGGGCGCGGCGCGGTGGTTGTATATCCGGCGCCGGAAACGCTGGACTACACGTTCTCACAGGTCAATGCTTACGTGTTGCGCGTCGCTTTTGCCGATGGCAACGTCTGGAATGATGACGGCTCTCACAGTTGCAGCCTGACGGCGTTGCAGGAGTGAATCGTTTGGGCCGCGAATTACGCGAACAAACGCGAATCAGAAGCTGATTCGCGGCCGCTCCTCACTGTACGAAAAACAAAAATCAAACGCAGAGAAGATCTGATCTTCTTACTGCCCTGCCTTCGCGCTTGCCGCTTCGTTCAACGCGCGGTCCAGGACCAGCCGAAGGGTTTCCACGGTCAAGATGCCTTCCACCTCCTGCCCGTTGACGAACATGGTCGGCGTGGCGCTCACGCCCAGCGCCTTGGCTTCCTGCATGGAAGCTTCGACCTTGCTTTGGTCCTGGCGAGTCAGGCAGGCCTGCAAAGCATCGGTTTTGAGGCCGCGTTTCTGCCCGGTGTCAACGGCCAGCGCGTCCATGGCAGGCAGGTCGGCGCCGGACTTCGTCTTGGCGCTCATCTCCTGCTGGTGCGTGTGCACGTAGTCCGAGAAGACCCAGTACGCCGCCAAGTCCTGTTGCGCCAGGCACCCGGAATCCACCGCGGCACGCATGGCCCAGGGGTGCGCATCCAAAATGGGAAAGTCTTTCATCACGATCTTTACCCGGTCGCGATAATTTGTCATCACCTCATTGAACAAGGTTGCGTACATGCGGGAGCAAAAGGGGCACTGAAAATCGTCATACACCACCACGGTGACCGCGGCGTTTTCCATCCCGCGAAACGGACGGCCGGAAATATCGATCTTGCGCATGTTGCGCGCATAGGGATCTTCGCTCAGGTCAATCTCCGTCAAATAGAGCAGCTTGCTCCCGTCTTGGGCGACGAGAAACTCCAGCGTCTTCCGTGTTCCGTTGCCTTCCAGGGTCACCGGCAGCTTGTCATACCCCGGCCATTGGCTTGCCGCACGCTTCCCCAGGGTGACTTGGGCATCGGGCGGCACTCCTGTATACGCGCGCACCTGGCGCTCAATGCGGCGATCGAGGTTGGTCTGCTGCGCGGCGTTTTGGCCGAAGAGCGGAAGACAGAGCAAAAGCAAATAGAGAACGCGCATGGATGTCATCTGGATCCGGTTGTCAAAAGACCTGCTGAGAATATAAACTCAGCGGCCAATTCCAACAAAGGAGATTTCATGAAACATATCGGGCTGATTGCGGGAGTCTGTTTGTTGGTTGTTATTGCGGCAACGGTCATGGGGACCCACAAGGTCAACGCGCAAGAAGGAGTTACCCGGACCGTGGTGATGAAACAAGAACTCGAAGCCGATCCCACGAAAGAAGTCACGATGTTCGTGGCGGATTACAAGCCAGGCGCAAGCACCGGGAAACACTATCATCCGGGCCAGGAGTTTATCTTCGTGCTGGAAGGCAACGGGAAAATCCAGGAAGTAGGCAAACCTGCGGTGGACCTGAAACCGGGGGTCTCCATCTACTTTAAATCCGATCCCAAGAAACCCTCTTACGTGCATGAAGGGACCAACCTCAGCAAAACGGACGGGATGAAGCTGCTGGTGGTGCTGATCACGGAAAAAGGCCAGCCGTTGGCCTATCCAGTTCACTAGAAGCGTTTTGCGCAAGCAGGTCAGAGCCCCGGGGATCTCCCCGGGGCTTTCTTGCTTTCGACCAACATCGCGAACCGGGGTCCTCGGAGCGCGCCGGTGGTGCGCGTGCTGGGGCGACTCTTATCCGTGCTTCTTGTCTTTGTGAATGTCACGCTTGTCTTTGCGGATGTCCTTGCGATCATGGTGGGCATCCTTGCGGTCGGCGTGCAGGTCTTTCTTGTCGTTGCGGATGTCGCGACGGCCAGCCTTGAGGTCGCGCCTGTCTTTGGAAATGTCCCGCTTGTCCTGGTTGATCTCACGCTGTTCTTTGGCTGCGGCAGCGGTATCGCCTTTTTTCAGGTCCTGGTTGCGTTCACGCCGGTCTTGTGTCAGGTCTTTCTGGTCTTTCCGCAGGTCGCGCGTGTCCTGGCGCACGTCCTTGCGGTCCTGCTTCTGATCGCGTTGGTCCTGCCGGATGTCCTTGCGGTCTTTCTTCAGGTCTTTGCGGTCTTGCCGCAGGTCTTTCCGGTCACCCTTCACGTCTGAATTGTTATTTCCCGTGTTGTCGCCGCTGTTTTGCGCATAGGCAACAGCGCCTGCGCTCAACACCACGAATACCGCGAATTGGGGCAAAAATCGTCGCATGGTCAGAACTCTCTCCTTCCGCATCTCCCTGGTGGAAGCTGCTTCTGGCGGATACTAACCCGAGCTCCGGGATTAGTTGCGACGAGCTTGGATTGAGAAAGGTTACCTTGGTTGCGAACGTGTCAGCGATCGCCGGCGATGAAATGCCCGAAAAATAACTCCGCACGCATCAGCACGGTCCAAGCTGATGCGGGTACAGCACCAGGGTTTGCGGGGCGGCCTTGCGGCGGCTTTCATTGATGTCGAGTTTCCAGTCGTCGCTGCGCGACCCCTGCGAGCGCTCCAGTTGCATGCGATAGAACGAAGCCACCATGGAAAAGATCACCTTGGCGGACTGGCGCACCTGCTGCTCGACCTTGGGATCATTCAGGCTGGAAGTCTTGTGCACCGAGTCGTTGATCACGGGCAGCACGGCGCCGCCGCTGTTGCTGGTCAAAGGAATGAAATCCTCGTCTCCCTGGGGATAGGCGTTCATCCCCATTCCTGGCCGTACCGTAGCCAGTCCCCAGGCGGTGGTTGACTGGGTCCCCGCGGCAACGTTGGTGCGATTGACCGGCCCTAACGCCAGCCCGAACATCCGTATGCCGTGCTCGTTGAGTGCCTTGGCCACTGTTTTCGGATTAGCTTTGTGGTTGCCCTCCAGGCTGGCGGCAATCACCAGGATGGTATCGCCCGGCTGCCGTTCTCCAAACAGGCTGATCGCCTGCATCACTGCGTCCAAGACCCCAATGTCGCTTCCAGTGCCGCCCTCTATTTCGGCCGCAACCGCTGGAGCCATGGCGGAAACGTCTTCGCCGAATTTGATCACCCGCCCCGAACCGCGGGCCGTCAGCAGCGCGAAAGAATCCTGAGGACGCGCCGCCGCCAACACTTCTTTCACCAGGGCATGCGCCACGCGATGGCCATCCACGGAGAGCTTCCTGGATTGGTCAACAACCAGAACAACTCTCCTTGGGCCATCGTCCAATGCCAGTGAGCGGATGCTCACCGGCGCCTTACCACCGTGGATGGTGAAGTCGCCGGCGCCAAGACCCCGGAACGGCTCCCCTTTCAAGTCCGTGACGCCCACCGCGACATCCTGTGACGTACAGCCGGCCTGTTGGGCGGCGCAACACAACCCCAGACCGAGAATGAAGAGCAGCAAGAAGACCATGTATTTCAAAAGACCAACCTCCCTTTGCCGGGAAACGCGGCGATTATAGTACGCAGATCGCGTTCTGGTTTGCATGAAATCCTGCAACCAACTTCCGGCTTGATTACGCGAGATTAGAAACCCTGCGCTCCGTTGGAGCGTTGATTCGCCTTCCATTTATGCTCCTGTGGCAATTTTAGTACAGTGTCCGTACGGCCATGTCCAGAAGATCACATCACCATTGTGTCCTTCGGCGCGACCCGGATTGTCCCAAAAGCCAGCTGATTTTATGGCGCTTAAAAACAAAAATAATTGGTTTCAAATCATCTACTTACCTCGCTTTCCACCGGAGGGTGGTTGACCATGCGGTACTATGTTTGGGTACTAAAGTAACAAGAAAAATCGTTCGCTTCTGGAGTTGCGCAAACGACGGTTCATGGCGCTCCCCCTGCGCCTGTGACTCCGGAAACTTTCAGCAAGTGCCAGGGCCCAGGTATGGCGGTTTCATTAAAGACCGCTCGAAAAAGAAAGGTGCGCATCGTGAAGCGGCAAGCGGGTTTCAGCTTGACGGAGCTGTTGGTGGTGCTCGCGATCATCTTGATCGTGGGCAGCCTCTCCATCCCTACTTTTTCCCGCAGCATCGATAGCGCGCGACTGAAGACGGCATCCCAGCAGATCGCGTCCATTTACCAGCAGGGACGCAACCTGGCCACGCGCGATGACACCTTCCACGAGCTGCTGGTTTCTGCTCCGCTGAACGGACCTGCACAGATTTGCGTGGACGTGGACGGCGATGCTGCTTGCGAAGCGAGCGAGCCCCAGATACAGCTGCCGGCGCAAGTTCAGCTCATCAGCACCGGTGTGCCGGTGGAACTGGATTCGGCGACATTGGGTTTCTCTCCCCTGGCCGCCTCCAGCACCACGTACAACCAGCAGAACATTGGGGTGCATGCTCTGGCGTGGAACGGTCGAGGCCTGCCCTGCCAGAGAACTTCTACGACTTCGGGTTGTTCGAATTGGACCACGACTCCGGCGGGAGCTGGATCAGTGGCTTGGGTGCAGTACCTGCAGATGCCGCAGACAAGCGGAACCGTTGCGTATGCTGCGGTGACCGTGAGCCCTACAGGCCGGATCAGGACATGGACGTACGCCTCCGGACAGAACGGCGGCGGGAGCTGGTTTTGAGGAATTCAAAAAGATAACGAATGTGCTATGGATCACAACCCGGCCGGTCAAGCCAGCAAGGCTTCAGCTACATTGAGCTGATGGTGGCCATGGTGGTGCTGGCCGTGGGATTGCTCGGCGGCATCGCGGTGATCTGTGCTGCCACGGCCAACAATGGAAGATCAAAGCTGCATACCACCGCGGCTACCCTGGCGGAAAGCACGCTCGAAAAAATCATCGCCCTGCCCCAGGGCGCCTCGACAACCCTGACGGATTGCCAGGGAAACACCTTTACCATTCAGACCGTGGATTTGAAGGAAAACTCGCCCGGCCTGGTCAGCGTCTTCGGCGGGTCTCAATTGGATTTCTCTCAGGCTCCGATCGCCGGCTATTCCATGCAATACGCCATGTGCACTCCTGGACAGGGAATCAGCTATGACGTGCGCTGGAGAATCGATGCCGGACCAACACCCTCAACTCAACTGGTGACGGTGAGCGCCAAGGCATTGCCCGGAAGCGCGGCGCCCGCGGCGGGTTTTGCCATGCCCGTGACTCTGCGTGGCTTGCGGGGAGGCATATAAGGATGGTGCGCCATTCCAACCCGCTCCCACGGCACGCCTTGCGCGGTTTCAGCCTTATCGAGTTGATGATCAGCATGCTGGTCCTGCTTACGGTGACCGCGGCCATTTTCGAACAGATCAGCCGGATGCAGAAAAAGTCCGCTTCTGAGGCTGTCAAGCTCGACTTGCACCAGCAGGCGCGGGAATTTGTGGCCCAGACGGTGCGCGATTTGCATATGGCGGGTTATCCCAACATCAGCATGTACGCTCCCACGGCCACTGACGTGAGCAAGGTGGCGGCCGGTCTGGTCAGCGTCTCGCCCACCAGCATCCTGATGGAAGGCGACGTAAACAATGACGGCAACGTCTACAGTGTCTTGATCTCCTATGTTGCCGCGGACCCCAACGATCCCAACTGTCCCTGCGTACGACGTGGGGCCGTGGCCAAGATACCCGCTGACTCGCTGTCTCAGCCCATAGCCTCCAGTTACTCGGAAACACAAAACGTGCTGCCGCCCGGAATCGGGGCGGGGCTTGCCGGAGAAGACTTGTTTACCTATTACACCAAGGATGGAATACCGGTAGACGTGGGGGCTGGAACCGACATCAACACGGATCCAACCAAGATCGCATCCATCAGCACGGTGCGAATCAACCTGACCTTGCTCTCGAATGCAGGCGACCTCGAAAACGGTGGGTCGATGGGAGCGTCCTTGTCGGGAACAGCGAAGGTGGGCCACTAACGTGATGAGAAAAGCACAAAACGGCCAGCGTGGCGCCGCCCTGGTGCTGGCGCTGTTTGCCCTGCTGTTGCTCTCCGGTCTCGGCGCGTTCATGTTTCTGGCTTCCAACACGGAAACCTACATCGACAAGAATTTCAGCGGCGGCCTTCGCGCGTATTATGGCGCCCGTTCCGGCCTGGAAGAGGTCCGCGACCGGGCAAGGTATGCTTCGGGTGCTACTACGATCGGCCCGGGGGGACTGGCTGATTACCTGCCCGCTGACATCGCCGGTAACGCAGGCGGGGTGCTGTATGTCCTGAACCCGGCCAACGGCGAGACCGTGGACCCAACGGACATCACGGGGCCGTACTTCGATGATCAGCTTTGCCATGACTACGCTTCCGGATCACCTTCCGGCGTAAGGTGCGCCACGGTCCCAGGCACCGCGGGTTGGATGACAACAAAACCGGCCTTGGCCACGGCCAATGGTCCGCTTTCCTACAAATGGGTGCGGATCAACATGAAGACCAACCGCAGCGCTGCGCCGTACTTCGTGGATAGCACCGCGGCCGCCGATGCTCGCGTCTGCTTTGACGGCGTAACCGAGCAGGCGAATCCTGGTGGCGCAAGTCCCTGCGATGCCAACGGCATGCAGCAGGTCTACATGCTCACGTCTCTTGCGGTCACGCAAGGCACACGCAAGCTGCTGCGAGCCGAACTTGTGGGACCCTCGATCCGGCCGCCCGGCGCCATCACCATGGAAGTGAGCACTTCCACAAGCTCCAACCCGGTTCTTTCGACATTTAGCAGCACCCTGATCAACAACGGGGAGATGCCGTTAACCAGCATCGACGGCCGGCCCCATGACGCGACGACCGGCGGCCTATCCGCCGCTCCTGCCTGCTCAGCGGTTTCCGCGCTGGCTGCCAACACACCTCAGGGCTCCGCATCCCTGCAAACTGGCTTGAATGGCCTCCGCCGCTCTATTGTGACCGCGGCAAACAGTTTCTGCGGCGCCGATGGAAGCAGCATTGCACCGCCAAACGTCTGCTCACCGGCGTTGGCCTGGGTGCGGGGCAGCGGGACTGACCCAAGATTCATTACCACTTCTACGTCAACTACCCCGACCCCGACGCCGACGCCAACTCCTACTCCTACACCGACGCCCAGTCCGACGCCGGATAACAGCGGCCACGACGGTCACGGAAACGATCACAATTCCCCGACTCCTACACCGACCCCGACGCCCACTCCCACGCCAACGCCGACGCCGGTCAACTCAAACGATTGCGCTACTTCTCAGGCCAATTGCTACAGGAACCTTGATCTCTCGGCCCCCCAGCTCAGTCCTTCGCCACTCTTCATGGGCAACACAGGGAACTCAGGCGACCCGGCGGTGTATCAAGCCCAGGCTGCGAGCGTTGTGGTGAATGAAAACCAGGCGGTCCTTGATTACATCGCGGCCCGCAAGTCATCCGGTGTGGATTATTTCGAAGTGGCATCCACCAGTCTGGCGGCAACTTACGGCGCTCTCAACCAGCCCGTTGTCCTCGTCATAACGGACAGCAGCCTGAAAATGCTGAATACCAGCCTCGCCGGATTCGGCATTCTCGTGGTGCCCAATGATTTCGAGATTCAGAACTCCGTGTTGCAGTGGACCGGAATTGTGCTGGTTCGAGGCTCCTCCGGCGTGTTCCTCATCAATCAGGGAGCTGCCGGCTTCATTAATGGAGCTGTGATGTTGCAGTCAGGCGGTTCTTTTGCCTTGACCACCACCAGCCTGAACGCAAATCAGTTCAAGATTACTTATAGTTGTGAAGCCATAGATCTGGCCATGGGCGGGCGTCCTCTAAAGGTTGTTTCCTCTACCGAAATTTCCTACTAGCCGCCTCCCCGGCGGGGCTACCGTTCTAAGCGCCGGACCGCCCACGCAACACCCGCGCCGGCAACAGAATGACTGCCTTTACCAATTCAAGCGCGCCGTCCACGGCGATGCCCACGATTCGAAAAGGCAGCAGGAGCAGCCACACCAGCGGATACAGCACCAGGGCCAGCAAGGCCAGCGGCCAGCAGAACACCAGCAGGAAACACCACAACAGAAACGTAATCATGACACTGAATGATACGCCTGCCGGCTCACGAAGGTTCCCTTGAACACTGCGCCATTCTAGTCTTGCAGAAAACGTCACGTCAGGTCCTTTGTCTCCGGGTCGCGCGACCACTTTAGAATTTTGATTGCATGCGCTTCCATCTCGTCCCAGGTCACCCTCTTGTCAAAAATGCTTCGGAACTCCAGGGGCAGCAGCTTCTTGCCCATAACCGAGGTGTCGATGCCAACCTCGCGCATGCCCCCAAAGAGCACTTGCTGGGAAATGCGCTGCCCGCTCCCCAAGCCGGCGTTCAGGTACTGGATCAACGTTGCTTTTTCTCTTGTCGGGCTCTCAAGTTCGAAGTTCTCCGTCAGGTCAAGGCGCACACTGCTTTCCAGATGTTCTGCAAATGTGTCGACGATGGATTCACGTTTCGCTTGGAGCACAAGCTGCACTTTTGGCGAAAGGGCCGCGAACATTTCTGAAAGCGTCGCCCGCGGCAAAGCTGCAATCTTGTTCTTTTGCTGGCCCTTGCCAAACTCCAACTGCTTCTCGATTGTCTTGATCTTGCGGCGATCCCTGGTCAGTATTTCGTTTTTCCCGGTGACGACCTTTTCCAGCGTTCTTTTGCTTTTCCGGAGTTTTTTTAGCGTTTCGTCTTTTTGCACAATGTTTAAGGACTCGTCTTTATCCACCCGTTTGATCTTGATGTCGATTGCGGCTATGCGCCTTTCCGCCTTGTGAATGTCTTGTTCAAGCTTTTCTTTGGTCCCTTTGAATATCTTTTTTAGTCGGTTCCACTCAAGATCCATGGTCCGTTCTATGAATACGGCCATTTGCATGTAAAGCAGGGCAAGATGGCCGCGCAGTTCTTCTCGCTCGGTGTCGTTCAAACTGGAAGTATCGATCTTATCCAGGACGAGGCCGGCGGCTGTGATAGCATGCCCCGCCTGCGTCTTTGCCCGGCTACTTGAAGTGTCTTTCCGCGTACGGGCGTGAATGTCCTTCACCATTTTGAACCAGTGCTTGGGCTCAAAACCAACCGTGTAATGGACATAAAGCTTACCGTCCTCGAATCTATCCGGCCCACCGGCTATGAGACTTTCTTCAGACTGGAAGTCAATCCTTTTTGTGGGAGTTTCGTTGTACTCGACTCGCGCGGGCGTGTAGATGTCCCCAAAACCAGTGCCGATGTTCGCAACAACGTCTCCCAGCCTTCCCTCTCCGGCATAAAGCTGTTCTGCCAGGGATTTCATCGCCGCAATCCTTCTTTGGAGTTCTGCGATCGCGTCACCCTCGCTGCCGGCCAGCTGATTGAAATGTTTCATCACGAACTCGAGGTTGCTATAGCCTTTGAAGCTGTCCGTGACAAGGGTAAAGTACGGATGTTCCAGGATGCGGATATCGCCTTTGATCTTTTCTCCCGCCGGCGAAGTGATCTTTCTTCGGGTTTCCACTTCCATTCCCATCGCCCGCTGGACGACGGAGCCGGATCGCAACTGTTCCAGTGAACCGGCTTCCTCTTCATACCGCCCAGCCTGAAGGGCCCTGGCTCCCATACGATCGGCTTCCTGTTCCAGTTCCGGGTCGTCGTTGATTGCGGTTCCCTGGAACTGCATGGTCGGCCGCACCCGGCCTTGTTTCTGCTGCACCACGTGCCAGGCCTCATGGGGCAGATGCTTTCCTTGGCCCGGCGCCACGTGGATCTCCGTGCCTTTGGCGAATGCCAGGGCGTGCAACTGGGCCGGCTGGGGTGAGTTGTAACGAACCTGGACCTCGGCCAGCGATATGCCGGAGAGTTTTTCCACGCCGGCTTTCAGGGTGGCCGGCAATCCCGTACGGCTGTCTTTTGCCTGCAGCACTTGGGAGGCACCGGCCAGGGGTTCAGATGCTTCCGCCGCCTGGCTTCCCGGCTCGGCGACAACATTTTGGCGCTGTATCGGCGCGTAGGCTCTTCTCGCGGCCTGGCTGTTCATTCTCTGCTGCAGGTCTGCCACTGCTCTGGCGTCCGCGTTCTGGTTCGCCATTCGTTGTAACTGCGCGAGCCCCTGGCGCGAAGGGTTTGCGTTGACCTTCTGCTCCAGTTGGGCTGCCCACTTATTCTTATCGCGGTCGCCCTCGCGCTCCAGGGGCGAATGGTTCGTCCGATTGTCATGGTTGTTGGCGCGTGAGCTGCCTTGCCGTTGTTCTGCTGGAGCGTAAGAAGCCATTCACACTGCCTCGATACCAAGACGATGCGGTGGGTGATTTGTGACCTCGGGAGTATCGCCCCGGGCCCAGGAGCCCTGGGGCTGGAGTGAATTGCGCCCCCGAGGATGGGGGCGCTTGCGTGAAGAAACGGCGGACGCGAAAAAGATCAGACGCCGATGATCTCTCCCCGCGCGTCCACGTCAATGCTCAGGGCGCGAGAAACTTTGGGCAGGCCGGGCATGAGCATCATGTTGCCGGAGATCACCACCACAAAGCCGGCGCCGGCGGAGAGCGATGCGTCCGTCACGTTCAGCGTCCAGCCGGAAGGCGCGCCCAGAAGTTTGGGATTGTCGGTGAATGAATACTGTGTTTTGGCGATGCACACCGGCAGCCTGCTGAAGCACCAGTCCTTGAACTGTTGCAGCTTGGCGCGGGCCTTGTCACTGAAGGTGACCCCGGCGGCGCCATAAATATCGCGGGCCACTTTCACCACTTTGTCTTCCAGCGATTCTTCCAGCGCATAGATGGGCTGCACCGTGGGGTTGGGGTTCTTTTCAATCGTCTCCACCACGGTGCGAGCAAGCTCTATGGCGCCGGGGCCGCCCTTGGTGTAGGCCTCGCTCATGGCGCTAACAGCTCCGTGCTCGGCGCAGTAGTCCGCCATGCGTTTCAGGTCCGCGTCCGTATCGCTGGGAAAGCGGTTGATGGCCACCACCGTGGGAACACCAAACCGTTTCATGTTCTGGATGTGGCGGGCCAGGTTGGGGAAACCGCGCTCCAGATCGCCTTCACCCTGGTTGCGCAGGCTCTGCACGGTGGTCACCAGCACGGCGCATGCGGGCGTGATGCCGGACGAACGCATGACAATGTCAAAATATTTTTCCGCGCCCAGATCGGCGGCGAACCCGGCCTCATTCACCACGTAGTCCGCCAGGCGGACTCCCATGCTCTGCGAAATCACGCTGCTGGTTCCGTGCGCAATGTTGCCGAAGGGCCCGCAATGGACCATGGCCGGCGTGCCTTCCGTGGTCTGCACCAGGTTGGGCAGAATTGCTTCTGTCAGCAGCGACATCATCGCGCCGGTGGCCTTGAGATCGGCCGCGCGCACCGGCTTGCCCGCGCGCGAGACGCCCACCACGATCGCATCCAGCCGCCGCCGCAGGTCTTCCAGGCTGCCGGCCAGCGCCATGACCGCCATGATTTCTGAAGCGGCGGTGATCACGAACCCGGTGTTGCGCACCGGCCCGCCTTTCTTCTCGCCGATTTCGACGGTGATGCGGCGCAGCGCGCGGTCATTCATGTCCATGGTCCGCGGCCAGCTGATCTGGTTCAGGTCCAGGTCCAGCTCGTTGCCGTGAAACACGTGCGCATCCAGCAACGCCGCCAGCAAATTGTGGGCAGAAGTGATGGCGTGAAAATCGCCGTGAAAATGGAGGTTGATCTTCTGGCTGGGCTCGATCTGCGATTTCCCTCCGCCCGCCGCGCCTCCCTTCATGCCGAACACCGGCCCCAGCGAAGGCTCACGCGAAGTGATGATCGATTTCTTCCCGATCTTTGCCAGCCCCTGGGTCAGCCCGATGGAGGTCACGGTCTTGCCCTCGCCCGAGGCGGTGGGCGTGGTCGCCGTCACCAGGATCAGCTTGCCTCGCACCGGAAACAGCGGGTCTGAAAGCAAATCCAGCTTCAGCTTGGCGCCATACCGGCCAATAGGTTCGAAATAGGCTTCGGGCAGGTTGAGTTGTTCAGCAATCGACTGGATGGGTAATAGATTATGGCTCATAAAGGCAAACGGGAAAGTTTATATCTTTGAACCGGCCAAAACAATAGAGAAAAAGCCGGAAATGCCCGGGTTCACTGACTGGTTATCAGGGCAAACCGCGGGCCCAGGCGCTTTCCCGGCGTTGCGGGCACCGGCCCGGAGTCACAACTGTGATGTTCGCGCATCGATGTCTCGCGGATACAACCGCCGGTCAGCGGGCAAAAGGAATTCCTTCCGATTTTCAGTTTGCCTTGTAGCTATAGTAGGTACCGAGCCGAACCGCAGTGCGGTCCTGCGATGCTTCCTGGACCATTTGGTTCGCTTCGTCGCCATAATCTTTTGATGGGTCGACAACTTCTGTATTCTCTATTGAAAGTAGTATCCACTGATATTCGGCCAGATACGCTCTCAATTTCAGAACAAAGTCCTCCATTGACGAAGCCCACATGGTGATTCGCATGAATCCTAGCTTGTCGCCCGAGGGCATATCACCCGGTTGTACCGCGACTTCAGCTGTCGCAATCCAAAGGTTTTCCACGGCCCTACACTCCCAGCTCTTCCTGTTGCCATTCCGTGGTGACCGGTTTGGGTTCTGCGCAGAGGTGGATCACTAGTTGCTCCAGCACGAGTCGCTTGCTGGGAGGGTTGGAGCGCAGTTGCATATCTGCACGGGCCACCAGGCGGATGGCGCGGGTGAGTTCGCGGCGGGAGGTGTAGCGGCGGGCCTGGCGGATGACGTCATCGGCGGCGAAGGGCGGCAGGCGGAAGCCCTGCCACAGCGCCTGCCAGATAGCGCGCGAGTCGCGCACGTTCTTCTCCAGGATCACCAGCATCTGGCGGAAGGTGCGGGCCAGCATGTAAAGATGTCCGATGGCGGCGTCTTCGCCTTCGCCGGCGGAGAGCAGCGCGTCCAGCACGGCCAGCGCGCGCGGACGGTCTTTGGCGGAAATCGCGTCTGTGAGTTCATAGAGCGAGCGCTGCTTGGCGGCGAGCACCATGGTCTCAACGTCGCCCAGCGTGACGTGCTTTTTTTCGCCGGCGTACAAGATAAGCTTTTCCAGTTCGCGGCTGACCAGCATCATGTCCGCGCCCAGCGAATCCATGAGTTCGCGGGCGGCATCCTGATCGACCTTCACGCCTTCCTGTTGCGCGTGCTCGATGATCCAGCGCATGCCGTCGGTTTCTTCCACGCGCGCCAGCTCCACCATGCCGCAGAACTCGCCCAGGGTCTCACGGATGCGCTCATAGCGGTCTTTGTCTTGCAGCTCCATGCGGCGCACGTCGGCGGGAATGCTGATATG
>DASVFK010000143.1:0-16656 GCA_036380095.1 Candidatus Angelobacter sp.
TGCTCAAAGGTGCTTTTGCCCACGCCGTCGTAAACCACGTCCACGCCTTTGCCGCCGGTCAGCCGCTTGGTCTCAGCCTCAAAATCCTGCTGTGTGTAAATGATCACATCATCGGCCCCGGCCTCTTTCGCCAGCCTGGCCTTGTCTTCCGTTCCCACGGTGGCGATCACGCGCGCCCCCAGGTTCTTGGCCATCTGCACCAGCAACAGGCCCACGCCGCCGGCCGCCGCGTGAATCAACGCGGTCTCGCCCTTCTTCAGCGGATATGTGGTGTAAATCAGATACTGTGCCGTCATGCCTTGCAGCATGGCGGCTGCACCCTGCTGGTCAGAGATGCCGTCGGGCATGCGCACCAGCCGGTCGGCCGGTACCGCGGCATACTCCGCGTAGCTGCCGAGCACTCCGGTATAGGCCACTCGATCGCCCGGCTTGAGCGATTTCACCTCGCCGCCGGTCTCGCTCACCGTGCCGGCAGCTTCCTGCCCGTCGACAAACGGCAGCGGCGAAGGATAACGGCCCTCGCGGAAATAGACGTCGATAAAATTCACGCCCACGGCGGCGATCTTCACCACCGCCTCATTCGGCTTGGGCTGGGGGATGGGAAGGTCCACCAGCGTCAGGGTTTCCGGCCCGCCGGTCTTTTGTACTTGGATTGCTTTCATGAGTTCACCCAGGATGACGAAATGTTGGGCCGCGGATGGCGCGAATGAACACGAATCAAAAAATCATTTCAGTTGCCTGTGATAACGCTGTGAGCGATCGAGTGCTCTCAAGTCGCTCCAGTCAATCCCAATCTCATTCGCGTTGTTCGCGTTCATTCGCGGCTTCTCGGTCTGCGTTCTTCTGCGTAAATCTGCGGCGAATTGTTCTTGTCAGAACGTAAAGCTTTCTTCTTCCGCAACCATGATCACCGGCGGTCCTCCGGAAGAAATCTTGGCGGCGTGGCCCAGGGTCTCCTTGCCGCCTGCGGAAGCGGCGCAGGCTTGCAACGCTTCCATGGAAGGGAAGTGCACCTCGGCAATGCGGTAATAGGGCGGCGTTCCCTGCGGCGACGCAACCACTTTGGTGGCCACAAACTTGCTCTTGCCCGCGAGCTTCGCAACCGCCATGGGCACGTGCTCGTTCTGGTACACCTTTTCGAAAGCGTCAATATCTTTCGGGCGGGGATACATCACAATCAATTTCACTCCAGCCATTTCTTGCTCCTGTGAGTCTTCGATTGGTGCAGCGCAGGGAATTGTAATTGAAACGGGGAAGCAACTGGCAATTAGCAATTGGCAATTGGCACAACTCCGCCCAAGCCCTTAAGTCACGCAGGAAGTTGGTTCCCCGAATCGCCCGAAATCACTTTGGATTTGCCAGGGACCTTTCAAGAAAGCTGCCCCGCATCCGCTTTAGCTGTGCTAATTGCCAACTGCTAGTTGCCAGTTGCTATCTGTGGTATGTTTCTCCTGCATGCCGCAGATGCCCAACCTCATCCACCTGGCCATCCCTGGTTTTCTGCTGCTGGTGCTGGCAGAGGTCGTTGCCGGCGCGGTCATGCGCCGCGAGCTCTACCAGCTCAAGGACACTGCCGCCAGCCTGACCATGGGTGTTGGCAACGTGATCATCGGTCTGGGCGCCAAGTTGGTGATCTTTGGCGTCTTCGCTTTCGTCCACAAGTTTGCCATCTTCAAGATCGGCTACACATGGTGGGCCTGGGTGCTGGTCTTTTTCACCGACGATTTCACTTACTACTGGTTCCACCGCACCAGCCACGAGTGCCGGCTGTTCTGGGCGTCGCACGTGGTGCATCATTCTTCGCAGCGATACAACCTGGGCACTGCGCTGCGCCAGACCTGGACCGGCACTGCCATGTCCTGGGTCTTCTGGCTGTGGATGCCGCTGATCGGTTTTCCGCCCGTGATGGTCCTTACCATGCAGGCCATCAGCCTGCTCTACCAGTTCTGGATCCACACCGAGCTGGTGCGCCACATGGGCCCCCTCGAAGCAGTGCTCAACACGCCTTCGCACCATCGTGTGCATCACGGCGTCAACCAGCGCTACCTTGACCGCAACCACGCCGGCATCCTCATCATCTGGGACCGCATGTTCGGCACCTTTGTCCCCGAAGAAGAAAAAGTGGTCTACGGCCTCACCAGGAACATCAACAGCTATAACCCGTTTCGCATCGCCTTCCATGAATGGATCGACATTTGGCGCGACGTGCGCCAGGCGCCCACATGGCGGCTGAAGCTGCGCTACGTCTTTGGAAAACCCGGATGGAAGCCTCAGGACCAGCCACAGACCGAAACGATTCTTTCCACATTCTCTGCGCGCTAGCTGGCCTCGTTGTTGCGCTGCTGGCGGTAGGCGTGGTCAGCCATCTGGTTGTGCGCCACATCATCCAGGTAATACCGGCGGCGATTGCGGCCATCTTCGTTGCCAAAGGCGGACGCGCCGGGCGATATGCCGCTCTGCCGATATTTGTTTCCTGGCTGTTGATCATGCTGGCGATCTGGCTGTTTCTGCTGGGAATTGCCCGGATCGTCAGCGGCACGTTTACCCCGGCCGAAATCGCCCTTACCGTTGTGATCGGAGTTTGTTCCTTGTGGGGAGTGGTGGTGGTCCTGCGCCAACCGCGGGCTCCGCTCTTGCTTGCGATCATCTACTTTGTGGGGTTTGCCGCGCTGCAGTTCCTGGGGCTACGAATCAGTCTGCTACCGGCGTTTGTGCGAAGATGAACTTGCGAAGATGAATGCTGGAACGCGCCTGCGGTTCCGGTCTTCATGCTTCGCCGCCCACGGCGATTCCCGCGATGACCTCGATGCCCCGCTCCTCTGATTCTTGATCCGCGTTCATCCGCGTTGATCCGTGGTAGGGTTTTGCGGTTTGGTCTGCCGGGATTATTGCTGCCCCGTAATACTCCAGAATCCGTGTACCATCAACCATACATTCCAGTTTGGAGGGGGCTACGTTGGGCATCCTCGAGTTCATCCCGACTGAAGTCCGTTTGAGCTTTGTCAGAGTATTTCTGTGTGTCGTTGTCGCTTATGTCGTGCTGCGCAGCATCGGCTTCCACACGTTGTTTCTGAGCGATACAGAAGGTATTTCCGCCCTGCTCCTGCTCATCGGGACCCTTTATAGCGTCCTCTACGCCTTTGCCACCTACGTGATCTGGGGGCAGTTCACCGCGGTGGAGAACGAAATCCTGAAAGAGTCCGGGGCCCTGAAAGATCTTCTTGTGTTCAGCCGTCCGTTGCCGGAACGAGTGCGCGATCCCATCGTGCGCTCGGTAAAGAACTATGCCAGGACGGTGGTTGAATCCGAGTGGGAATGGCTGTCACAAAACGCGGAGACCGAAAAGACTGACCGGATGTTTCTCGAGATCGTCTCCAGCGTGACCGACGCCAGGCTCGAAGACGAAACCCAGAGAACACTCTATGAGCGGCTCCTGGAAATCGCCAACCAGGCGAGCTCTCACCGCGACGAGCGGCTGGCGCTCAGCGTCAAGCGCATGCCTCGCACCCTGCACTTCTTCGTAAGCCTCGCGGCCTTCATGATCCTGCTCCTGGTGTTCTGCTATCCCTTTCGCGATGCTTACCTGGGTATAGCTTCGATCGTCATCACCACCGTGCTGCTGCTCTTCGCCCGCTTTGTCTTGATGGATTTGGACAACCCCTTTGAGGGAAGCTGGAACGCAAGCAACGCACCTTTTGCTGACCTGATCATCAAGTTTCGTTGAGATTCTTCACCGGTCCAATCCGCGTAAGCATTTTCTGCATTGCTTTTCTCCGTGTCTCCGCGCCTCCGTGGTAGGTTTTTTCACGCTCGGATATAATTGCCCGCGCGAGACAACCATGCCCAACGACCTTGACCTGCTCCAGGGCGAATGGACCATCACCGCGCTTGAAATGGAAGGCCAGTCGACGCCCGCCACAATGCTCGCCACCGCTCGCATCGTTATCCGCGGGAAACGCTTCAGGAGTGCAGGCATGGGTGCGGTCTACGAGGGCGTGCTGGAGCTGGATTCTTCCACGCGTCCCCGGCAGCTCGACATGAAGTTCGACTCCGGACCGGAAAAAGGCAACACCAATCGCGGCATCTACCAGCTTGAGGGCGATAGGTTGCGCATCTGCCTGGCCACCCGCGGCGACGCGCGGCCGTCAACCTTCGCTTCGCCGCCGGGCAGCGGTTTTGCGCTGGAGACGCTTACTCGCGGCGCTGCCGGCGCGGCCGCTAAAACAATGGCGCAGCCGGAAGAAAAGCCGGCATCGGCGGCCTCCGGTAACGTCAGCGAACTTGAAGGCGAATGGCAAATGGTTTCCGGTATCATCGACGGCAAGCCAATGGACAAGTCCCTGGTTCAGTGGGTCAAGCGCGTAACTCGGGGCAACACGACCATGGTATCCGCTGGCCCGAACGTGATGATGCAGGCCGAGTTCACGAGCAACTCCGCCCAGTCGCCCAAGACCATCGACTATCGCAACACTGCCGGTTCGCACAAGGGAAAGACGCAGCTCGGCATCTATGAATTCGCAGGCGATCTGCTGAAGATCTGCATGGCCGCTCCGGGAGCGGAACGTCCGCGGCGATTTGATGCGGCGCCCAAAGATGGCACGCTAACGGTCTGGAAACGTGCCTGAATCCGGAGGACCTCACCACAGATGACACAGATTAGACAGACTCATAAGCCTGCAGCTTTCCCCGATTTTCTCCGCGCTACGCATCTCCGCAGTAGTCTCTTGTTATTCGTGCCAATCCGTGTACTCTCAGTGTCATCAGTGGTGAGGTTTTGTGATCCGCGGTCATCCGCGTTAATCAGCGGTAGTTATTTGCCCTGCGCCGCAAGAAATTTCCCAATCTTCTCATTCAGGAACTTCAAATCCACCGGATTCGGCCCTGCCCCGGCCGTATGTCCCCACAAGGACGGGATCGGCACAAGCGTCACTGCCGGCATGAACGCTGCTTCATACCGAGCATCTCCCACGGGGAAGTAGAGATCGGTTTCGCCAGGCATGTAGAGAAACGGCGTCTTGATGGAGCGCAGTGCCTTCTCCACGTCGCCGTTGAAGCCCGGCGTTGTTCCAACGTCGTGCTTCTCCCAGGTGCGCATCTGCAGGATCAGGTCGTTGGCGTCTGCGCCGGGGATGAAGTCGGTGCGGAAGTCGTGCAGCACTTTTTCGAACGTGGTCCCCGGCGGCGAGACCTCGCGCCACAACTCCTTGCGCCACCATTCCTGGGAGAACAGCCACGCTGTCCACACCACGCCAAACGCCTCCAGCCCTTTCTTGGGTGGGTTGGTGTAATCGCCGTTCTGGAACGCGGCATCGGCCGTGAGCGCGGCGATCTGTCCTTCCAGCCGCACTACGCCGTGGGGATAGGTCTTGGCGGTGCCACACGTGGCCACAATGCGGTCGGCAAAGCCGGGATAGCTTACCGCCCACTGAAACGCCTGCTGCGCGCCCATGGAAAAGCCAATGATGGCGCGGACGTGCGTGATCTTTAGTTCGTTCACCAGCAGCCGGTGCACCGCCTCCACGTTGTCCCTTATGGTCATCACCGGAAAACGCGGACCGTGGAACGGCTCCGGCGTGTTGCTGGGAGAAGACGAATGGCCGTTGCCGAACAGCTCGGTCGCCACCAGGAAAAGCTTTTCCGTGTCGAGTGCGCCCTGCGGCCCCATCAGCCATTCATAGCCCTTGAAGTCCGCCATGTAATGCGATGGCAGCAGCACAACGTTGTCCTTGGCGGCGTTCAAGCGGCCGTAAGTTCCATAGACCACGCGCGCCTGCGGCAAAGTGACCCCGCTCTCCGTTTTGAAGTTCGTGATCACGAACCCATGCGCCTCTGCTTTGGGCTGCTCAGGCCTCTTGTTCTGGTCCTGAGCCGCCAAAGTTTGCGCAACTAGGGCGACAAAAATTGCACATGGAAGAAAAAGCTTCTTCATTTACACTCTCCGCTCTTTACCTGGTTCTGACCTTGACACCAGCTTTCTCCGTGTCTCCGTGTCTCGGTGGTAGGTTTGCTTTTGCCCTGGTGTGTTCTTCCTGAGAGTTGGGCAAGATCAGGTTTTGGCATGGCTGAGCATTATATGCGCCGGCCGCTTCTTCAGGGCAATCATCAGCGTGACGCCCGCACCGGGGTGGGAACTTTCACCGGAGTCAATCCGATCTTCTTTACCAGTGCAGAAAAGCGGCGATCGCGCCGCAGCGGATCTGCCAGAGGCTCTGTGGGCAGATAGACCAGGTACTCACTGCGCTCTTCATTGGCTTTTTCCAGGGATTGCAAGGCTTTCTCCTTGTCACCCAGACCCAGGTAAATCAGTCCAAAGTAGAGCGGCGGCACATATTTGTCCGCGGCCATCTGTCGCAGTTGAGCAAGCACTTCGCGGGCCTGGCCAGCATGCCCGGAGACGGCATACTCATGGCCCACCATCGAGAGCACCGCCGGCTCGTGCGGCACCGCGGCCAGCATGCGCTGGAGGATCGCCTGCGACTGCTCGTACATCTTCTTTTGCTCGTAGTCGCGCGCAATGTTCATGAGCGCATCGGGATAGTTGGGATCGGCAACCAGCGACTTCTGGTTTTCTTGAATGCTGCGGTCGAATTGTCGCGCCTGGTAATACGCTTCGCCCAGCGCGGCATTCAAGAGCGGTGAGAGCGGGTCCAGGTCGCGCGCGATCTGCCTTTGCTGAATGGCCTCATCCAGCCGGCCCATCGCGGTGAGATAGTAGGCGTAGTAATGATGCGCCGTTGGATATTCCGGCCGCAGCAGCATGGCCGTCTTGAATTGCCGCTCCGCTTCGGGATAATCCCTGCGATACACCAGCGCCGAATAGCCCAGCGAAATGTGCGCTTCAGCCAGCGTGCTGTCCAGCGTCAGCGCTTTTCTCGCCGCCGCTTCGGCTTGCGGGAACGCTTCTTCCGGACGCAAAGCCGTGTAGGGCACGGATCCCAGCAGGAAATAGCAGTCGGCCAGCCCGGCATAGGCAGGCGCGTACGCAGGGTCGGATTCGATGGCCTTCTTGAAGTATGTGATTGCTTGGAACAGGCTCTGTGTCGTCCGCTGGTTCCAGAACAGCCTTCCCCACAGGTAGGCTTCGTAAGCCTCGCGGTTCACTTGCTGCACCGGCCGGTTGCCTCCGGCCAGCAGCGGCACCACTTGCTGGATGATCGCGTCGCGGACCTCGATTTCAATGGGGATCATGTCCTGCGGATCGTGGAGATCAAGTTCGTAACTGTTGCCCCAGACCCTGCTCTGGTCTTTGGCCACAACCAACTGCGCTGTGATTGCGACTTTCGTCCCAGCGCGGCGGACTGATCCCTCCAGCAGATAGTCCAGGTGACGCGGCAGCGCGCTGGAAGTTCGCGCAAGCTCCACCACACGAAAGCGCTGCGGCTGCAACCGGCCCAGTCCGGTGACCATCTCTTCGGTCAACGCTTCCGCCAGTTGTTGCGGGGCTGGGTCACCCTGGCCGCTCAAATTTCTCACCGGCGCCACACCAAGTATTTTGGGTTGGGGCGGCCGAAACCAGTCGCGAATCCGGGGCCACAGCCAGGTGGCCGCTGCCAGGCCAAGAACGAAGGGAACCAGAAAATAGGCGGCTCGGGTCAAACGCCGGGGCTTGCCGGCCGGCGGAGGTGTTTCCGGGATTTCGCAAGGCTCGGGCTCCTCAGGTTCCTCCGCCATGGATGTGGTTTGGCGCTGCAGCCACGCATCGATCTCGGAGCGGTAACAAAAGACCCGCGGCTGCTCGTCCGGCGAGTCCGCCTGGAACCGTCGTACTGGCAGGCCCTTTCTTTTTTCCCATCGTTGGACCGTGCGCTCCGTTTTACCCAGATAGTCGGCGATGGCCTTCCAGCCGTCGAGCATGTCGGCGGCTCGTAGTTCAGAAGGGTCTGCTGCGTTCTCCGGCTTGGCTTTTCCGTTCATTCCGGGTCTTGGAGGGGTTATTGGTATGACAAAGTCTACTCTCGTCATTCTTCCCGCACAACGACAAAGGGCGACACCCAGGAACGAGGCGGCAAATGTCGTCCCCGGCGCAGCCTCAGCTTCTTGACTTTGCGGCCTTGCCTGGCGGGTTGTTCCGGGCTGACTTGGATTCGTTGCGAAAGCGCGCTGGAGGCAGACTGAACTGTCGTTTGAAAGCCCGGTTGAAAGCCGGCTCGGATTCATATCCCACTTCCGCGGCGATCTGCGCCACGCTGTAGCTGGTGGAGTTGAGCATCTGTGCGCCCAGTTGCAGCCGCCAGCGCGTCAAGTACGCCATGGGCGGCTCGCCCAGGTACTGGCGGAAACGTTCCGCCAGCACCGAACGTGAAATACCGGCTTCACTGGCGAGATCGGCAATAGTCCACGGATGCGCTGGTCTCCGATGCATCAGCGCCAGCGCGTTTCCCACTTCCGGATCGCGAGCGCCGGCAAGCCACCCGGTCTGCTCCTTGGGAAGTTGCGCGATGTAACGCCTCAGGGTCTCAACGAAGAGGGCTTCTGAAAGCTTTGCTAATACTGCCTCGCCGCCCGCGTGCGATGAGCCGGCCTCACCCACGGAAAAGCGAATCGAATTCTCCAGCCATTGTCCGGAAGGGTCGCTGCGGATATTGATCTTGAACACCGGCGGCAACCCGGCCAGGAACAGCCTGCTGAGCCGCGGCTCGCACGCCATGAAGCCGCAGATGATTCTGGTAACGTCACCACCGCCGCCCATCTGCACCAGCTTCAGCCCCTGGGACAGGATTCGCTCCAACTCGCGCTCACTGTTGACGCTATCCACAACAGGGCCGTTGCCGATCATGTGAGGATCGCCGTGGGGAAAAATCACGATGTCGCCGGGGCCCAGGGGAACTCGCGTCCCGTGCTTGATTTCAGCATAACCGCGGCCTTCGGTAATCAGGTGATAGATGATCACGTGCCCCGCGCCCGGCGCCAGGTGCGGAGCCAGCCTCCGCGAGGCCGGCGAGCGAAAGCTCCACGGGGCGGAAAACTCGCCGTGGTAGAACACCGCTCCTTCCAGTTTTACGACCTTCAGGACCTCAGACAGCACGTCCATCGGTAACTCCAGGGACTTGCACCGGCTTCCCGGCAAAGTGTGGCGGACGATCAAGCAAGCAAACTTCATCTTGCCTGCGCTTGAGCAAAAGAGCAAGACGCTCGGATAAGTCTCGGAAATTCGTTTCCCGCATAGTCAGACCAAGGAGAAAAAAGCCATGAGTGCTGTCGCAATCACATCCGAATTCACCACCCTTAAGTCGCGGCTCAAAGATACCTGGATGGCCGGAGACTATGACCGCTTTTCTCGCTACATGGAACACGATGCAAGGGAATTTTATGAGCGCCTGAACGTTGCTCCAGGATGCCGTCTGCTCGACGTGGCCTGCGGCTCCGGCCAGCTTGCGCTGCTTGCCGCGCAAGACGGCGTAAACGTTACCGGCGTTGACATTGCCACCAACGCCATAGAGCGGGCGCGCGCGCGCGCGCAAGCTGCCGGTCTTCCGGCGCGGTTTGAGGAGGCTGACGCCGAGGACCTTCCTTTTGAGGACGCGACCTTTGACGTGGTCACCAGCCTGATTGGGGCCATGTTTGCGCCCCGCCCTGAGCTGGTGGCGCAGGAGTTGCTGCGCGTGTGCGCTCCTGGAGGGACCATTGCCATGGCGAACTGGACCCCGCAGGGTTTCGTGGGGCAGATGTTCAAAACCATCGCGAAATTCATTGCTCCTTCCGGCATGCCTTCACCGCTCCTGTGGGGAGACGAAGCCACCGTCCGTGAACGCCTCGGCCCCGGCGTCTCCAGCCTGAATCTGACGCGCCGCTATTACACCTTCAACTATCCCTTCACGCCGACGGAAGTGGTGGACTTCTTCTTGTGCTACTACGGACCAACCAACCGCGCATTCGCATCGCTTGACCAGGATGGCCAGAAGAAGCTTTTCTGCGAACTGGAGAACTTGTGGTCCACCTGCAATCTCGCCGGCTGCGGTTTGACTGTGGTGACAGCGGAATACCTGGAGGTGATCGCCACTCGCGCGTGAACGGGTCGGAGGACAAAAACGCGCTTTCGGGCACCGCTGCTCTCGCAGCGGTGCCCGAAATATGTCCCAAACGCTCAATCGCCCATGGATCAATTGCTGATCGCTTGCCTGAGTTGCCGGTCGAGTGCTAATGGCCAATAACTTTGCATAAAAAAGCAAACCTCACCACGGATGAACACGGATGACACGGATTTGCAAACTTAAGAATGGTCCTAATTGAACTTTGTTGATCCGTGTAAATCAGTGTTATCAGTGTTATCTGTGGTGAGGGTCGGGTTCTTGTGCAAAGCCATTGCCAATTGCTAACTGCTCTTTGCCAATTGCTTCTTTGCTACACTCTTTATCCATGGCCCCAATCGCATATCTGGAGTGCACCAAGTGCGGCGAGCGCTTGTCCGGCGATCAACCGCAGACCATCTGTCCTAAAGACGGCGGTTCGTTGTATGTCCGTTATGATCTCAGCTCGCTCAAAGGCAAGTTCACTCCGGACTCGCTGCGCGGGCGCCCCGCCACCATGTGGCGCTATCGCGAAGTCCTGCCGGGTGAACAACCTGTAACTCTGGGTGAAGGGTTCACGCCCATGCTGCCCAGTCGCTCCAATCCAAACGTATATATAAAGGACGAGGGCCTGAATCCCACCGGATCGTTCAAGGCCCGAGGATTGTGCGCCGCGGTGACCATGGCCCGCCAATATGGCCTGAAGAAGCTTGCGGTGCCATCCGCCGGCAACGCCGCCAGCGCCCTTGCAGCCTATTGCGCCGCCGCCGGCATTGAAGCCCACATCTTCATGCCCCAGGATGTCCCCCTGGCCAACCTGGTGGAGTGCAAGTCTTACGGCGCCCACGTCACGCTGGTAGATGGCCTGATCTCTGACTGCGCGCGCATGGTCAACGAACGCAAGCAGGCAGAAGGCTGGTTTGATATCTCGACTTTGAAAGAACCCTTCCGCGTGGAAGGCAAGAAAACCATGGGCTATGAAGTTGCTGAGCAACTCAACTGGGAGCTGCCGGACGCAATCTTCTATCCCACCGGCGGCGGCGTGGGGCTCATCGGCATGTGGAAGGCATTTGACGAGATGGAGCAGCTGGGCTGGCTTGATAGGAAGACTTCCAAGCGCCCGAAGATGATCTCCGTCCAGGCCGCCGGTTGCGCGCCTATCACCAAAGCCTGGAATGAGCACAAGGCGGTCGCCGAGATGTGGCAGAACGCGCATACCAACGCCGCCGGCCTGCGCGTGCCCAAGCCGTATGCCGATTACATCATCCTCGACATCCTCAAGCAGAGCGGGGGAACTGCCATCTCCGTTTCCGATGAGCAGATCTTTGCTGCGGTCCGCGAGTGGGCCGGCCAGGAAGGCGTCTTCGCTTCGCCTGAAGGCGCGGCTTCGCTCGCAGCGTACAAGATCTTGCTCGAGCAAGGGTTCCTCAAGCGGCAAGACAAAGTCGTGCTCTTCAACACCGGCTCCGGCTTGAAATATATTGATGTGATCGCCCAGGCGCTGAACATCAGTGCAGCACCGGCTCCATCACACATGGCCGCGCCCGCAGGGAGAAATATTGGAGGGATAATACAACCGTACTAAATTGCCAGAATTGCCTAAGTTGCCAAAGATTGACAATTTAGGAAACCTGTTCGGCTCTGGACTGCAATTTCGGCGATCTTTGGCAATCTTGGCAATTCTGGCAATCACCCATGACTCACCGTCTCTACTACCACGACTCCTTCCTTTATGACTTCGACGCGTCCGTCGTCGAAGCTCTGGAGCGCGAAGGCCGCCACGCCGTCGTGCTGGACCGTACGGCTTTCTATCCCACAAGCGGCGGCCAGACGCATGACACGGGGAAGCTGCTGCTTGGGAGCGGGGAAGTGGCCGTGACGGAAGTGGCCGATGAAGATGACGGACGCATCTTTCATTTCGTCGCAGAAGCTATCAGCCCCGGCGCTACAGTCCACGGCAGTGTGAATGCCAAGCGGCGTCGCGACCACGTGCAGCAGCACACAGGACAACATGTGCTCTCCGCGGCGTTCGTTCGTCTGTTTGACATGCCAACGGTGAGCTTCCACATGGGGGAGGAAAGCTGCACTATCGACCTGACCGCGTCTTCACTTTCGCCCGAGCAGCTTCGCCAGGCGGAACGACTGGCCAACGAAGTCGTGCTGGAAGACCGGCCGGTCGCAATCCGCTTTGTGCCGCTCGAAGAGGCCCGTCAACTCGGCTTGCGCAAGCTTCCTCCCAAACAGACCGGCGACCTGCGCTTGATTGACATTCAGGAATTCGATCTGTGCGCCTGCGGCGGCACCCATGTGCGTGCCACCGGACAGATCGGCAGCATCCTCTTGCGCAAGGTAGAGAAGGTAAAGCAGGGCGTGCGTGTGGAGTTTGTTTGCGGGCTGCGTGCCGTGGAGACTGCCGCCCGCGACTACTCCGCGCTCACCGAGACCGCCGGACTGCTCTCCACGCACATTTATGAGTTGCCGCAGCAGGTACGCAAGCTGCTGGAAGAAGCGCGCGCGGAGGGCAAAGCGCAGCAGAAGCTGCTGGAAGAGCTGGCGGAGTTGCAGGCGGAGCGCATGCTGGCGCAGGCTTCCGGGTCGCATCGCGTGATTGCCGCCGTGTTCGCTGATCGCGATGCCGCCTTCGTCAAGCTGCTGGCGCAAAAACTAACGGCCAACCAGAATGATGTGGTCGCGCTGCTGGCCTCTGCTACAGGTCAAGTCACGCTGGTCTTCGCCCAAAGCCCGGGGCAGAAGTCCAACATGGGCCAGCTCATGAAGGAAATCATGGCGCAGCTCGGAGGACGCGGCGGCGGAACGGCAGATATGGCCCAGGGCGGGGTCCCTGGCGCCGGCGATACCGCAGCGTTGGAAAAAATACTGGCCGATGCCGCAGCGAAACTAACATGACACTCGAGGAAACTTTTCTCTTGCGCGCCCAGAATGGAAGCTCTACTCTTGGCCGCAATGCTCCAACATTCTCTTCGCATCTTTGCCGTCATCGCCGCTGTTCTGCTTGTCATTCTGCCTGTCTCAGGTCAGCAGCCGGACTTTGCCAAGGCGCAGGATGAAGCCACAAAGTTCCTGACTGAGCTGGTCAGGATTGATACCAGTAATCCTCCCGGCAACGAGTTAAGCGCCGCCGAATACATCAAACGTGCGCTGGCGGCTGAAGGCATCCAGGCTGAGATTTATGTATCCGCTCCTGGCCGCGGCAACGTGGTTGCGCGTCTCAAAGGCAACGGAAAGAAGAAGCCCTTGCTGCTGATGGGGCATCTCGACGTGGTGGGCGTGGAGCGCGACAAGTGGACCGTGGATCCCTTCGCCGCTGTAGTCAAAGATGGCTACATTTATGGCCGTGGCTCGCATGACGACAAGGCCATGGACGCCGCCAACCTGGAGGTCTTCCTCCTCTTGCATCGCCTGAAGGTGCCTCTGGACCGCGACGTCATTCTGCTCGCCGAAGCTGGAGAAGAAGGGACCACGCAGTTTGGCATTGACTACATGGTGGCCAACCACTGGGAAGCCATTGCCTGCGAGTTTGCCCTGAATGAAGGCGGGGGCATTGCTCTGGAGAATGGCAAGGTGCGATACGTCGGTGTGTCCACCACGGAGAAGGTTCCGCGTGGTTTTTCTCTGCTGGCGAAGGGCTCGAGCGGTCACGGCTCCGCGCCGCGCGTAGACAATCCGATTGCCCATCTGGCAGCCGCAGTGGATAAGGTTGCCCGCTGGGAGGCGCCCATGCGGCTGAACGAAACCACACGTCGCTTCTTCCAGTTGCTGGCCACCATCAGCCCGCCGGAACGGGCGGCGCTTTACCTCCACGTGGAGGATGCGGATGCCCAGCAGAAGTTGCATGCCACCGAACCGGCCTACTATTCCATGCTGCGGACTTCGCTGGTGCCCACCATTATCAAGGGAGGTTTCCGTTCCAACGTGATCCCGGCGGAAGCCGAAGCCCGCTTTGATGTCCGTGCTCTGCCCGACGAAAACATGGAAGCTCTCAAGGCCGAGTTGACCCGCTTGATCAACGATCCGGCAATCAAGATCGTTGACGCGGACAACGCCAACCAGCGTCCGGCAAACCCGCCGTCAGGGCTGAACACGGACGCGTTCCGCGCCCTGGAGCACGCGCAGCAGAAGTTGTTTCCTGGCGTGCCCACTCTGCCCATCATGCAGGTAGGAGCAACCGATTCCGCGCAGCTTCGCGCCAAAGGGGTGCAGGCCTATGGCATCGGCACCGTCACCAGTCCTGACGACCAAAAACGCATTCACGGGAACGACGAGCGAGTAGAGATTGCCGGCTTTGGCAGGTTTGTTCAGTTTCTCTACACTGCGACGGTAGAGATCGCGGGCGCGAAGTGACGGCTGCAGCGGCTCAATCGCAAGCAGGTGAAGCGCATTCTTCTGGTAGAGCGTGATATGCCCGGCAGGTAGGCGCCAGCTCAGGCGCGTGGTTCAGGAGTACGCACGGCCATGCCGGTTGGAAGGGCTCCAATCGGCCAGGGTGGTTCGGCACGCTGCTGCTCGCTCGCGAACTTTTCCAGCAGGTTGCTCAGGAAAAGCAGAATCGGCGGGTCCACGGGCAACGGCGCGCGCAAACACAGGTCAGTATCGCCCCTGACTCCGTCCGCAGAGACTTCAATCGCCTGGCCTCCTCCGCGCAGCGCTGTTTCCTGGTGGAAGCACTCGTGTGGCTGGATCGGGAATTCAAGTCCAAGGGCAAACAGAAACGCTGTCCCTTCCGGAACATCATGCATCTCGTAACCGCCATCGCGCCGGGCGATGGCGCAGACCAGGGGCTTGGATTGCGGGATCGGGGTTGCAAAAGCGCCCACGCACACGAGTCCGTCAAAATCGCAAGGCACGGTTACATGTCCGGAGAGGCTGTGTCCAAGCGGGCTGTCTGCCGCGCGTGTTTCCAGGTCGTCACGGCCGTAATCGAGTTCAGGCTGGGACTGTGCCAGGGTGCGGAATGCAGTCGGAGGAACGCCAAATGAGCCGGTGAACTTGCGCGTGAAGGTCCCCACGCTGTTGTAACCCACGTCATAACAAATGTCGATGACTTTTCGGCGCGTGTGCAGGAGCAGCCGGCGCGCCACATCCAACCGCAATGCCGAGAGAAAGTGCGACGGCGGCAGTCCGGTCACGCGGCGAAACGTGCGTGTAAAGTGATATGGGCTGGAAAAGCCGATCCGGGCCAGCGAGTGCAAGGAAAGCGGCTGATCAATCTGGTTGCGCATCACCGCGATCACGCGCTTGACGGATTCATAATGGGACCGCATTGTTGATTCACGCACCACCGTCTGGTCCATATATTGCCTTTCTTATCCAGGTTCCAAGCTTCCCTCACCGGGAGAGCGCCGGCTCGCTAAATTCCGCCAGGGCCTGGCGCAAGCAGGCAGGCACGGGCGTGGCCACAAGGCGCCCTTCGTGCCGCCGCATGCAGGCCACCTGCTGTTCTCCGCGCGCAACCATTTCCAGCTGCTGGTCCCGGTTGCGCCAGTATTCAAACCGCATCGCAATCCGGTTCTGGCTGATGCCTTCAAGAAACATCCGAACACTTACTTCATCAAAGGCCTTCAGTTCGTCCAGGAAACTGCATGAGCAACTGAGCGTGATCAGGGCGAGGCCGTTCTCCAGGTCCGTCAGGATCTCCGGAGCATGGTCGCGCAGGAAGTACTCGCGCGCGCGGCCCTGCCAGTGAAAATAGTTTGTGTAATAGACGTTGCCGGTCAGGTTGGTTTCTTCAAAGCCGATCACCTGCTTGTACTCGTAAAATCTCATTGCGGCCGCCTGCTCACGAAAGCGAATGCAAAGCCTGCTTCCGAATCGTGGATGAAAGTGTGCAACAACGCAGCCCGCACACACCCACGTGAAAGGACGGCCCATCCATCTGCGAACTGTTTTTCAAGGTGAAGGTGCTCGTCCAGGCCGGTCCCGTTTTTTCTCAGGGCCTCTTTCAAGGCCCACACCTGGGTGGCCGCCCAATCCAGGGGGATTTTGCTCTCCTTGGCGATGGTTTGCGCCAGAGAGAACGATTGCGGTCCAAGCAGGCCTTGCCAGTCCGCTTGGTTCCGGCCGGCGAAGGGTTCCACGTCACAGCCCACCGGCTCTTGGGAACGCACTTCAAGAATGATCGTGCCCGCATGTGAGCGCGAGACATGGACTCTGGGATTGACTGCAGCTTCCGGCTTGCCATCCGGGCGATGCAGGAGCCCGTTGCCGCCTTCATCGCCGTCACGGGTGAACGAGATTTGCATGTGCGCCACTGGAAAAAGTTCCGCCAGCCTGCGCTCGAAATAGGGAACAAGCAGCGCCGCGGGCCAGGGGCTGGGGGCATCTATGGGCGCGACGGCGTGCAGGCGCAAGCCCTCCCATCGCTCACAGAGACGACCGTGAGCATCTTCAATTCTGAGGTCATAGACAAAATCGTCTCCATTACGCTCACGTTCCCAGGCAACCACCGTGGCAGGTCCATAGGTCCAATCCGCTCCGGTCGCAATGGAGTCCACTCCCGTTGGCAGCACGGTCTTATGGGGGATACACGCCTGCACGGAGTGGAGCGCCGCATCGCGGGATGCTGCATCGCCCAGCAGCAGTTCGCCGGGGAAGTAGCGGGCAAACCATGGCTGGCCTGCAGGGGATGCCA
>DASVFK010000144.1:0-14597 GCA_036380095.1 Candidatus Angelobacter sp.
ACCTCGTACCCCGGCCCCGGTGACTGGGGCATCGGTGTAGAGAACACAGGAGGCAGCAGCCGCCACCGCGGCGGCTCGGCCTTGCTGGCCGACTTTGGCCGCATCTCATCGGCGCCCAAGGTTGGTACCCGCGAGGTATGGACGCTGGTCAACGGCGGCGGAGGCTGGGACCACCCGATCCACATCCACTTCGAGGAAGGTCAGGTGCTGGCGCGCAACGGGCAAGCCAGTCAGGTTCCGGCCTGGGAGAAGGGCCGTAAGGACGTGTATCGTCTGCGTCCCGGCGGCAGCATCACCATTACCATGCAGTTCCGCGACTGGGGCGGCATGTTCATGGAGCACTGCCACAACACGGTCCACGAGGACAACGCGATGTTGCTGCGCTGGGAGATCAACGGCGCGGGAACTCCGTTCCTGAACCCGTTGCCTACGCCAATCCCGACGCCGCAAGGTGTTACGTTCCAACCGCCGGACGAGATTCTGCCCGGCGCCTTCTAACCAGGGACAAGGAGAACCCTGCTTTAACGCCGACCAGCGGACCGTTTCTTGCGGGGACGGCCCGCTGGTCTTATCGAAAGTGACTGCATCGGGACTCGAAAGGAGGCGCAAGCGCATGCGCCGGAAGAATTGGAATGCTTTTGGCTTGATGGCCGCGATGGTGCTGGTTGCCATGGCGATGGGAAACGCCTTTGACAATGCCCGTTGGGGCGCCAACTACTTTCCCAACGTGGAATTCACCGACCAGGACGGCCACAAGGTGCGTTTCTATGACGACTTGCTGAAGAACAAGATCGTCGCCATCAATCTCATTTATACCCATTGCGTGGACGCGTGTCCGCTGGAGACGGCGCGACTGGTCCAAGTGCAGCGCAAGCTGGCTGATCGCATGGGCAAAGAGATTTTTTTCTATTCCATCACGATTGATCCGAAACGGGACACTCCGGAAGTGCTGAAGGCCTATGCTGAAAAGTATCACGCCGGTCCGGGCTGGCTGTTTCTCACCGGAAAGCAAGAAGACATCGATCTGGTCAGCAAAAAACTTGGCCTTTATACCGCGCCCGATCCTAACAACCGCGATGGCCACCGGCCCAGCCTGATGATCGGCAATGAAGCCACGGGGCAATGGGTGCGCGAGTCAGCCACGGACAATCCCAGTTTCCTCTCCATGATGATGACCACCTTCATGACCACAGGGACGGGCCGTCCGGCGGCGGCAAACACGAAAAATTACGCGGAAGTTGAACCTCTGAATCTGGACCAGGGGCAGTATCTTTTCGCCACGCGCTGCTCCGCGTGCCATACCATCGGCCATGGCGATAAGATCGGCCCCGATCTGCTCGGCATCACCAATGTCCGGGACCGAGGCTGGCTGGCGCGCATGATCCAGGCTCCGGACAAGCTGTTGGAAGAGCGAGATCCCATCGCGGTGGAGCTTTTCGCGCGCTACAAGCAGGTCATCATGCCCAACCAGCGCCTGAGCGATGAGGACACCAACAAGATCATCGACTTTCTAAAGTCTCAGAGCACCGCGCCCGGCACGGGTGGCGCTCTTGAGCAGAAGGCCGGAGTAGTGAAGGCTGAAGCTGCTACGGCCAGCAGGTGACTATGTCGTACGCTCGACCCTTTGTAGTGGAGAGGGTTCCGGCTGCGGGGAGGATCTCAGCCGGGATTTCTCTCCCGGTCGGGCCCTTGCGTTTGCTGATAAGAGGAGTCGCGGCCGACATGCACCATCTTTGATTTCTTATAGAACTAAGGAAACTTTTGTGTTCAAGACAAACAGCCGCACATCTGCTGGTTCTTAAAAAGCTAAGGGAACTTTTGTGTCAAAAAAATGCCAAATGCGCCGCACATTAGTTTTTCTAATGTTGGTCCTGCAGTGCCATCATGTGTGCTATATAGTTCCGCAGGGCTCGATCCGTTACTTAGTTACATCGTCAAAACTTGATGTCAGTCGGGGCCCCAAGTGCCGTTGGCCCGGGAATAGTACTCAACGGACATGCCGGAAGCTCTTCTGACCAAGGGAAAAAGCGACGGGCTTCCGCCAATGAACCCGAGTGATACCTTCGTTTGCAAGAATTATTCCGCCGGGTGCCTTGCCTGCCGCGAATGCGCGCTTTTCTTCGATAGCATGAAATACCTGGCCCGCGCCGGTGTGGCCAGTCAGCCGCTTCAGCTCCCACCCAAGCAAGTCGTGTTTGCCGAAGGCACCGAGGGTGATTCAGTGTTTTACATCTGCTCGGGACGAGTCAAGCTGGCCGCAGTCTCCAATGACGGCAAAGAGGCGGCGCTTGCCCTGCTTGGGCCGGGAGACTTTGCGGGAGATGCGTGCCTTGCAGACCACCAACTGGTCAGGAACACAACCGCCACCACCTTGTGCGACTGCTGCGTGCTGCGCATCCATCGCAGCACGCTCATGCGGGTGATGCAATCCGAGCCGCGCTTCCTGCAGTTTTTTCTGTCCTTTGTCATGGCGCGTACGGTCCGCCTGGAAGAAGATCTTGTACACCATCATTACAGTTCCACGGAGCAACGCCTGGCCAGGGCCCTCCTGCTGCTGGCCGACATCAACGAAGACGAAGACGCTGAGGTCGTGATTCCCAAGATCAGCCATGAGATCTTGGGGGAGATGGTGGGCACCACTCGCGCCCGAACAACCATCTTCATGAACCGCTTCCGCGAGCAAGGCCTGATTGACTACGAAAGCGGCAGGGGCGGCGAACTCCTTATCCGCAGCTCCCTGTTCAGTGCTGCTTCCACTGACAAACGCTGCGAGCACTGCAGTTGTCGCACCGACGCCAGCACGCCGCAAGGCCCCAAGTGCCAGGACCCCACCGACTGCGCGCATGAGGACTTGCATAGCTAGTAGACGGCGAGCAGACTCCCGCTTTCAATCCGCTTCAACACCGGTAACTAAATGCGCATTTACGCCGAAGAGTGTAAGACTGCCCAGCTCCGCCAGTGTTCCTTTTGAAACAGACGCGTACTCCATTGTGCCTCAGAATCCGCTCACAAAGTTTTGGTGATGCTCTGGCGCGAGGAGAGTTGATTACTTCAGCGCCAGGTCATAAAGCGGCATGCTGTCCTGCCCTCCCCCATGGCTTCAGCAGCATGAGTTGATCACTGGGCTCGAGTCGACGCGACCTTCCGGACTTGGAACGTAAACCTTGGGTCTGCTTCCAGCAGTAAGGAACAAGTGTGCAGTGAATACCGGGCAGGTGAACGTCTGCCACACGCTCACCGGACCCTAGTCCCAACCCGAGACTGGCACTCCGGGCCTATCGAAAAACAGCCGGTCTCTTTTCCTGTCCGTGAACGAATGCAAGCTTTTCGCGGAACTGTTCGACTTTAAAGGAGCGCAGCCAATGAAGCACAAAGAAAATGGTTTTTTCCTTTCGGACAATGTTTCCAAAGCCCGTCTTAGGGAGGCAGAGAACGCGCGCCGGAACCGCGCGGAGATCGTCAAAGCCCGTTCGCTGGGCCAGGTAACGCGCCGCGATCTTATCAAATGGGGGCTCATCACTTCGGCCGGCGTAATTGCGCCGATCCACGGTCTCAGCCCGTTTGTGCAAAGCGCCTATGGTCAAGTCCCAACCGGCACGCCGACAAGCCCGTTCCCGCGGCGGAATGCTCAAGGCGTCATTATCGATACGCCGTTTACGCAACCCTTGCTCCGGCTCCACAACCTGCAAACGTTCCCGCTGACCTCGACCGGCGGGCCCAATGCCGACTTGGTGTGGCCAGCCGCGCTGGGCGAGCCCAATGCGATGAGAAGGTCGAACACCAACACGATTCTGCACACGGTCCAACTTGCCAACGCCAACAACAATGGCAACGTTTCCGTGAGCGGGACCACCGGACCGCAGGAAGGGCGTCCGCCGGGTGAAGCCTTTGCACACCAGCGCTGGAATGAACTGGTCAATGGCGCGCCGGGCCTGGATGGACAGGTCTCGCACCCGCTTCCCCCCCGCGGCTCGATCATGTCCGTAGGGCAGGTTGCTCCCGGCATCAGCTACAACTTTGCCAACAACTGGCCGGCGCAAAATCCCAGCGCCGTCTGGACGTTTGCCGAAGGCAAGTTCCAGCGCGGGACCTTCCCGCCCATCCTGTTACAAGCGCGGTATGGCGAGTCTGTGGTCAACCGCATCTACAACAACCTGCCGTTCTTCGATCCGGGATTCGGGACGCCTGGCTTCCCCAACAATCCCAATCCGACCAACGGCGGCTTCGGGCGGCAGGAACCGGCCATCCACAACCACAACGGCCACAATGGCGCGGAGAACGATGGCGCGCAGAACGCGCACTTCTTCCCCGGCCAGTACTATGACTATCACTACAGCCTGATGCTGGCCCGGCGCGATGGCGGTCTCACAACCTCCGATGGTCGTAATCTGGACACGCTGCTTGGAGTGAGGAGAGGAGATCCTCGCGCTTCGACTCCCACGAACACTGGCGACATCATCCCGATCCCGGGTGACTTCCGTGAAATCCAGAACACGCTCTGGTTCCACGATCACCGGATCTCGTTCACGTCAGAAAACGTGTACAAGGGATATGCCGCGCTGCTCGAGTACTTCAGCGGTCCGGACCGCGGCTATGAGCGGCCTGACCTTACCGCGGCCGCGAATGCAGTCAACCTCCGCCTGCCCAGCGGCTGGCGCAACGGGAAGACCTGGGGCAACCGCGACTTCGACGTTTACCTGGCCATCCAGGATGTCGCTTTCGATCCCACGGGCCAGCTCTTCTTTGACGTTTTCGACACGGACGGGTTCCTGGGCGACGTGATGCACGTGAACTACCAGTGGAAGCCGACTATGGACGTGCTGCCGCGGAAATATCGCTTCCGCACGCTGAGCGCGGGCATGTCGCGGTGGATCGAGCTGGGCATTGCTGACAGCCTCGATCCCAACACGGCGCACACGGTGCCGCTCACGGTCATCTGCAATGACGGTAACCTGTTCCCAACCTTTGTACGGAACCAGTCGCAAATGATCGTCCAGGGTACCGCGGAGCGGTATGACTTCGTGGTCGACTTCTCGCCGTTCCCGGTAGGAAAGAAGCTCTACCTGGTGAATTGTGTGAAGTTCGTCGACGGACGGAGAATCGGCTCGGAAATGACCGTGCAGAACGCCCTTAAGGGCGACGGTCAGGATCCGTGCGTGGGCGCAATCATGCAGTTCAACGTCGTAAGTTCGGTGCCGAGCATCGATGATCCCACGGCCACCAACACGATCGCGAATGCCTGCGGCGCCAACGACATGAGCCGCGTTGTCGATCCAAACTCTCTCGGAACCTCATGGGAAATCCCCACGGTCGCTCCGGTGAGGACAAGAACCATCAATTTCGTCCGCGGGGTAGACTCCACCAGCGGAGGCCTGCCCTTTGACCACCCGGATGCCTCCCCCGAGCCATGGGGAATCTCGGTGAACGGTCAGGCTCCACACCTGGCTGACATGAGGCGGTCCTCGAATATCCCACGGCCAGGCGACGTCGAGCAATGGACCATTGCTAGCGGCGGCGGCTGGGGCCATCCGGTCCACCTCCACTTTGAAGAAGGCAAGATGTTGACCAGGACCACAGGGATCACGGCAATGGAGCTCAACAAACGCAAGGATGTCTGGCACGTTGGCCACGCTACGGGGGATGTTTCGTTCCAGGTGGTCTTCGGAGAGTTTGGCGGAGCCTATGTGAACCACTGCCATAACACGGTCCATGAAGACAACGCCATGTTGCTGCGCTACGACCTGATGAAAGGAAACAGCAACGCAAACCTTGACAACGTTCACATCACCATCCTGCCGACCCCGGATCCGCGGCCGCAAGGGACGACTTACGTCAACTCTTGCTTCCTGCAGGAAGGCAACCCGCAGGGCTTCGCGACCGGAGTCCCGGTATGTCCGGAACCGTCCATTGGGCCGGTGGTGCCATCCACTGACCCCAGAACCCTCTGAGCGCTCAACAACGGCGCAAGGAGTCTGGGAAACAAAGGGGACCGTGCCTGAAAGGCCCGGTCCCCACAACCTCAAGCAAGAGAACAGCAAGATGGGGAGGAAGGCAATCATGAAGAGTTGTCTTGTGGCAGTGACAGCTTTGTTCGTAGCTCTTTTGGTTCCAGAAACCTTCAGGGGGCAATCGTCCACGGCGGCCGCGCCAGAAGCGGTAAAAACCGGCCAGGCAGCAGCACCGGAAACGTCCAGAGCCGGGCAACCAGCCCCGCCGCAGAGCTCTGCCCCTTGGCAAGGGGGTTACTTCCCCAACGTTCCCGTCGTTTCGCAAGACGGTCAGACGTTCCAGTTCTACGACGATCTGCTCAAGAACAAGAAGGTGTTGATCGACTTCATCTACACCAGGTGTACGGCCGTTTGTCCGCTCCAGACTGCGAAGCTGGCACAGGTGCAGAAGTTACTTGGCCCGCGCATTGGCCGCGACATCTTCATTTATTCCATTAGCTTGGACCCGGAGCACGATACGCCCGAGCGGCTGAAGGCCTATGCGGAAAAATTTCATGCCGGGCCGGGCTGGCTTTTCCTTACCGGCAAGAAGTGGGACATCAATACCGTCCGCTACAAGCTCGGGGAGCGCAGTGATAAGGAGAACCATGGCAATACGGTCAGGGTCGGCGACGTTGCCAGAGGCCTGTGGATGCGAATTCCGTTGACTGCTGACACCTTCTATGTTGCAACCGAGGTCGGCAAGACGCTGGATCCGGACTGGTACGCCGGGAAAATGATGCCGAAGATTGAGGAGGCCCCGGGACGTGACTTTGCTGTGGAGGACATCCCTCTGTTACACGGGCGCGACCTGTTCCAGAACCGCTGCGCCTCATGCCACACGCTCGGCAAGGGCTATCTCCTGGGACCGGACCTGAAAACTGTCACGCTCCGTCGCGAACGCTCCTGGCTCTTCCGCTATATCGGGGCTCCTGACAAGATGCGCGGCAATCAGGACCCCATTGCCGAAGAGCTCGCCAAGAACAACACCTTGGTGATGCCGAACCTGGGCCTCGACGAGGTCGAAGTCTCCGAGCTCATTGCCTACCTGGAGTCGCGTTCCGGACAGAAGGCGGAACTCCCGATCGCGCAGGGCCAAGGCGCGCAAGACACAGCAGCGAAGGACCAGGTGGCCAAGGAAAGGGCCGCCAGGAACAAGTAGTGAGGGTCTGCGCTTGGCGGCAAACAACGCTGGCCCCAGCACGAACGCCGGAGTCGGATTCTTGGGCGTGTTGAAATCTCAAAGGCCTGGCCAAGGCCGGTGCTCTCGAGCAGGCCAGGAGGAGTGAACGCAAAGCCTGCGCCCGGTCCGCAGGTAATACTCATAACTGCGCTCGACTTTTTTTCGGGGAGGGGATCCCGGCACGATCTCCCTCCCGGTCGAGTTGGGCCCGCTATTTCGCAGGCAATGCGTGCACCGCGCTGCTGATGGCCAGCAACTCACGCAGCACGTTTTCCAGGTTCTTAAGGTCGAGCGCATTCGCGCCGTCTGATTTGGCCTGCGGAGGATTGTCGTGCACTTCCATGAAGATGCCGTCCACGCCGGCCGCCACCGCCGCGCGCGAGAGCAATGGGATAAACTCCGGCTGGCCGCCTGAAACCGCTTCGCCGTTGCCGCCGGCCGAAGGAAGCTGCACCGAGTGCGTAGCGTCAAACACTACGGGCGCGAACTTCCGCATGATGGCCAGCGAACGCATGTCCACCACCAGGTTGTTGTAGCCGAATGAGCTGCCTCGTTCGGTGAGAAACACGTTGTTGTTGCCGGACTCGCGGACTTTTTCCACCGCGTGCCGCATGTCCCAGGGCGAAACGAACTGCCCTTTTTTGATGTTTACCGCCTTAGCGTGCTTTGCCGCAGCCACCAACAGGTCAGTCTGGCGGCAGAGAAACGCGGGAATCTGCACCACGTCCACTGTTTCACCCACGGCGGGTACGTCCTCAGCCTGATGCACATCCGTCAATACCGGCACCCCTGTTCGTTCTTTCACTTTGCGCAGGATGCGCAGCCCTTCGTCTCGCCCGGGACCGCGAAAGCTCTTGATGGATGTTCGGTTGGCCTTGTCATAGGAGGCCTTAAAGATCCAGGGCAAATTCAGCTTGCGCGTGACCGCGCCGATGGCCTCGGCCATCCTCAAGGCGTGCGCTTCGCTTTCAATCACGCACGGGCCGGCGATGAGAAAAAGTTCCGCGCCGATGGTCAGCGTGCCAACCGCAACTGAGCGTTCATGTGACATTCGATAATTCAATCTGACTTATGGATTTCCCACCCGCTCCGGCCTCCTGAACATCTCCACTTCTTCCTGTACTCGCGCTTCCCGCTGCCGCTGCCTATTCTCGTAACTCGCCTTAATGAACGAGCTGAACAGCGGATGCGGCTCAAGAGGCTTGGACTTGAATTCAGGATGGAACTGGCAGCCCAGGAAATAGGGATGCTCGGGAATCTCCACGATCTCAACGTAGGTTCCGTCCGGCGTTGCGCCAGTGATGCGCAGGCCGCCGCCGGTGAGGACGGCTTCATACTCACGGTTGAACTCATAGCGATGCCGGTGGCGCTCGCTGATCTCTGTCTTGCCGTAGGCTTGCGCTGCCTGGCTGTTCGGCTCCAGCTTGCAGGTCCACGCGCCCAGGCGCATGGTGCCGCCCAGTTCGTCGATGCCCGTAAGTTCGCGCAGCTTGTAGATCACGCGATGCGGCGTGGCCGGATCAAACTCGCTGGAGTTGGCTTCACGCAGCCCGCAGACGTTGCGCGCGAACTCGATGCACGCCGTCTGCATCCCCAGGCAGATGCCGAAATAGGGAACCTGCTTCTCGCGCGCATAGCGGATGGCGTTGAGCATTCCTTCAATGCCGCGTTTGCCAAAGCCGCCCGGTACCAGGATGCCATCATAGCCTTCGAGCTGTGTCTCATAGTCGCGGTTCTTTGAATTGGGGTCGCCGGTCTCCAGGCCTTCGGCTTCCACCCAGGTCAGGTTCAGCTTCAGGTTCTGTCCCACCGCGCCGTGCACCAGAGCTTCCTTGAGCGACTTGTAGGAGTCTTCATACTCCACATACTTGCCCACAATCCCGATGTTGACTTCATCTTTCGGGTTGTAGATGCGGTGGATCAGCTCTTCCCAGCGTGAGAGGTCGGGCTCTTTCGAGTCCATGCGCATGTAGCGCAGCAGAAGCCGGTCCACGCCTTCACGCGAGAACACCAGCGGCACTTCGTAAATTGACGCGACGTCCTTGGCTGTGATCACGGCCTCGTCTTCCACGTTGCAGAAGAGGGCGATCTTGCTCTTGAGCTCCTTCGAGAGAAAACGGTCGGTGCGGCAGAGCAGGATGTCCGGCTGGATCCCGATGCTCAGCAGCTCTTTTACCGAATGCTGCGTGGGTTTGGTCTTGAGCTCGCCGGCGGCGCCGATCCACGGCACCAGGGTCACGTGGATGAAGATCGTATTATCGCGGCCCAGTTCCTGGCGCATCTGGCGGATGGCTTCCAGGAAGGGCAGGGACTCGATATCGCCCACGGTGCCGCCGATCTCCACAATGGCGATGTCCACTTCCTGGGCGACTTTCTTCATCGCCGCCTTGATCTCATTGGTTACGTGCGGAATTACCTGGACAGTCTTGCCCAGGTAGTCGCCGCGGCGCTCCTTGGTGATGATCTGCTCGTAGATTCGGCCGGTGGTCCAGTTGTTGTCACGTTGCAGGCGAGCGTGGGTAAAGCGTTCGTAGTGGCCCAGGTCCAGGTCGGTTTCGGCGCCGTCGTCCGTCACAAAGACCTCGCCGTGCTGGAAGGGCGACATGGTCCCGGGGTCGACGTTGAGGTAGGGGTCAAACTTCATCAGGTTGACCTTGAGCCCGCGACTTTCCAGCAGACATCCGATGGACGCTGCCGCCAGACCCTTGCCCAGGGAAGACACAACTCCGCCGGTCACGAAAATATATTTCGCCGCCATGAACTCCTCGCCTCTTTAGTTTTGATTGAAATTTCGGTTGGGGTGATTTTTGGGGCTTCGAATCCCAGGCTCGAAAATGGCTTGCGCCAGTAGCCTTGGGACCTGTTGGGGTGCACGATCAATTATACAAGACGCGGCCTGTGGAAATCCCGGTAATTTGTCGTGCCGATGAGGGAGTCCAAGGGAATCTCCGGTTAGTCGTTTTGGGTTCGTTTGATCTCGGCGATAAAGCTCCCGCGGGAGACGCGTCCTGAAATCTGCTCTCCGGGATGCAACCGCGCAGCGTCCTTCACCAGATTTCCGCTGGCGTCAAAGACCAGGGCATAGCCGCGATCGAGGATTTTCATCGGCGAGAGAGCGTCGAGCTTCCCGGAAAGCTGATTGAGTTGGGCGCGGTGTTGGCTTAGGTGCAAGCGCATGGTGCGTGCCAGGGCCTCAGTTCCCGAGTCGAGCTGAGCGCGTGTCATCGCCAAGGACCGGCGGAAGTCAAAATGGCGGATGCGCGCGCCTGCCACTTCCAGTCGCCGATTGAATCGCTTCAAGCTGTCGCTGAAGCCGGCCGCGAGGCGAAAGATCAGCTCGTCCAGCCGTTGCTGGCGGCGGCCCAGCAGGTCCTGTATGCGCGCGAAGGCGCCGTGTTGGGCCAGTTCAGTGAGCTCCGTGCGCGCCATGAGCAGGCGGTAGCGCGTGGCGCGTGCCAGCCGCTGCCGCAGATGGGCCAGATGCTCGGCAAGCTGGTGCTTGGATTCCACCACCAACTCAGCCGCTGCCGAAGGTGTAGGTGCGCGCAGGTCAGCGACAAAGTCACAGATGGTGAAATCGGTCTCATGGCCCACGGCCGAAATCACCGGCAGATGCGACGCGGCGATCACGCGGGCCAGGCCTTCGTCGTTGAAGGCGGCCAAGTCCTCGAGCGATCCGCCGCCACGGGCCACCACGACAACGTCAACGTTCTTCGTGCGATTGAAGTACCTCACGCCGGCCGCAACTTCCGAAGATGCCGATTCGCCCTGCACCTGCGCGGGATAGATCAGGATGCTCAGGTTCTCATGCCGCCGCGCCAGGATGTTGAGCATGTCCTGCAAGGCTGCTCCACGTGGCGACGTTACGATGCCGATGCGCCGCGGCAACTGTGGAATCGCTTTCTTGCGCGACGCTTCGAAAAGCCCTTCTGCCGCCAGCCTGTTCTTGAGCTGCTCAAAGGCCAGTTGCAGCGCGCCCGCGCCGACCGGTTCCAGGAATTCGGCGGAAAGCTGCAGCTCGCCGCGCGCGTCGTAGATCGTCACTCGTCCGCGGGCGATGATCTGCATTCCGTTCTCCGGCTTGAAGCGCAACAGCCGTGCCTGCGAGCGGAACATCACGATGCGAAGCTGCGAGTCTCCATCTTTGAGCGTGAAATACAGATGGCCGGAGTCAGCGGGGCGGAAATTGGAGATCTCGCCTTCCACCCACACGTCCGTGTAGCCGCGCTCCACCGTGGTGCGCACGGCGCTCACCAGGTCACCGACGCGCCAGATGCGCCGCGACGGGGCCTGTTCAAAGGTGAAGCCGAGCTGGAAGTCAGAGGACACTCAGGGGCAGTTTAGCAGGCTCTTGTTGTCTACTTCGGCGGGTAGCGAATGAGTCCATTTTCCGGACTTGGCTGAGAGCGATCTGCTAAGTTATTGAAAATAAATACCGAAAATATGCTTGTTTATGCTTGCTTATGCATGCTAGTCTAGCATCCATAGAGGACTACTGATGAAAGCAACGCTTGCCCCGTCGGTTTCCGACTTGATTCGCAATCACGTGTGCGACGTCTACCTCAAGAATGCAATTAGCCGAGGAGATAGCACCTTTGCTGTCAATGTCGGTGCCGTGCATAAAGCACTCAAGCTTGCAAACCGTGTGCCGCAGGTCTGCTCAGCTCTCGAATCCAAGAAACTGCTTGACGAGAACCAACTGCGGATTGTCTCCAAGACGGGACCGCCTTCCGGACAGAGCACGACGGTTACATTCACTTATGAAATCCTTGCTTCCAAGACCAGGCCCTCCTCTTTCAACTCGTTGATTGGTCTTCGCGGAGTCGCGAAAGATGTTTTCAAGAAGTTGGGAGGAGGAGAAAATTTCATTCAGAGCGAAAGGGAAAAGTTTGCCAACAGCCAGGAGAAATAGGGAAACGCGGGGAGAGTAACGAGCACAGTATGAGTCTCATCTACTGGGACACGATGCTTTTTGTGTATTGGCTCGAGGACAATCCAGCCTATGCGAAGCGCGTCAAGCAGGTCCTGGCAAAGATGGAGGAGCGCCAAGACCGCCTCTGCACCAGCGCCTTCACGGTAGGAGAGGTTTTGGTAGGTCCATACAAGACCGATGCTACGGCAACAGCGAAGCAGATTCTTGGCGTTTTTGAGAGTTCTTTTGTGGAAGTAATACCCTACACGCTGGCAACAGCCGACCTCTACGCCAAGATTCGTGCAGATCATGGAGTATCGCCCGCCGATGCCATTCATCTTGCCTGCGCAGCTCAGGCTAATACGGACCTTTTCCTTACAAACGATGCGAGTCTCACCAAGAAAGTGATTCCAGGCATTCAATTTATCGCCGGGCTGAATACTAATTTGTTCTAAAGCGCCTTTTTGGCGTCCTCAATTACTGGCAGCCGCGTTCCAAAACGGTCCTGTTCACAACATTTTTGCGATAAAAAGGGACGAAACATCTGACCTTGGGCGCTACGATTGTGTGCTGGAAGGAGCCGATACATGTTCAAGAAGATGCTGTTCGCAGTCACGCTAGTGACCGTTGTTTCTGCCAGCGCTTTGTCCGCACGACAATTGGGAACCACGCCACGAGCGGTTCTTGC
Source organism: Candidatus Angelobacter sp. (assembly GCA_036380095.1). Classification (GTDB taxonomy): domain Bacteria; phylum Acidobacteriota; class Terriglobia; order Terriglobales; family Acidobacteriaceae; genus Angelobacter. The sequence goes on from DASVFK010000144.1 coordinate 12,771, forward strand.
CTGCGGAAGCCGGTGCACCGTCGGGGACTTCTGCAAGAAGCCTTGTCTATGCTTTGGTCTGAATGGATCAGGCACATTTGGCGTTTGCCAACCGGAAGGCCCAGCGCCTGCGCGGCCAACAAAATAATTACAACGCGGAAGGAGAATCACAATGCTGAAGAGAATTCTGTTTGCCGCCATGTTCATGGGAGTTCTGTCCGCCAGTGCGTTGTCTGTCCGCCAATTGCGGACCGGCACGCACGCAGTTCTCGCCTGCGGGAGCCCTTGCGTGAAAACTGACGCCTGCCAGAAGCCGTGTTATTGCTTTTTCTCGGACCCCTCGAGCAGCACAGGCGTTTGCCAGCCGGAAGGCCCGGGTCTTGGACCGATCGACTGAGTTGGCCGTCCCCGGCCGGTGCGTCAGGGACGGCCGCGCCGCAACAGCCACAGCACCAGGGAAAGAATGATGCTGATCAAGACTGAGGTCGCCAGCGGGAAGTAGAAAACTGTGTTCTTGCCGCGGACCACAATATCACCCGGCAGCCGCCCGATGGGCAGGTGAAAGCGGCCGGCGAGGAGCAACACGGCGCCGATCACCGCGATGATGCCGCCCAAGACGAGCAGAAGTTTGCCCAGTTCGGCCATAACATCATTCTAGAACGCAGAAAAGGAAGCCGCGAATCGACGCGAAGCGCGAATCAAAGCAGATCAGCTAAATTCGTGTTCATTCGCGCAATTCGCGGCCAAGAACCAAAGACGCGGCAATGCCGCGTCTCTACGGTTGGTGGACGTTTGCGTGCCACGTAGAGACGTGGCACCGCCCACGTCTCTCTACTTCCAGTACTGGTCGCGCAGCTCCGTTTGCTTGTTCACCAGCGGAATCTCCTGCCCGGCGATGAACACATGCTTCACGTCGGTCTTCACGTCCAGCGGATCGCCGTTAGCCACGACTACGTTCGCCATCTTGCCCACATCGAGCGATCCCAGGTCTTTGTCCACGCCCCACATCTGCGCGGGGTTCAGGGTCAGGGCCTTCAGGGCCTCATCGTGAGGCAGGCCAAAAGCTTCGGCATAGCCGGCCGCGTAAGGCAGGTTGCGGGAGTTGTGCGCCTCATAAGAAGCAAAGGCGATCTTGATGCCGCGCTTGGCCATCTCGGCGGGGAGCCTGTAAACCGCGTCATAGCGCTCGTTCTCCTTCGGCTCCTCATAGATCGGTCCCACGATCACGGGGAAGCCTGAAGCTGCCACTTTATCGAGAACGGCCGATGTGTGCGACAGATGGTTGAAAATCACCTTCAGGTGGTACTCGCGCGCCATGTCCAGGATGGTCTGCAAGTCATTGGACTGCTCCGCCGCCAACACCATGGGCTTCTGGCCGTGCAGGTAGGGCAACAGGGCTTCCAGCTTCAGGTCGCGTTTCGGCGGAGCGCCGGCCTTGTCGGGATCGGCCGTCTTCTTCTTTTCATAGGCAGAAAGCTTTTGCTCGTAGTCCTGTGCATCGATAAACGCCTGGCGAAGCTGCGCCGCCATGCCCATGCGCGTGAAGGGAAACTTGGCTTGGTCAAAGTTCTGGTTGCGGCGCTGCGTCCCGGTAAAGTTCAACGGCAGGGCGATATCGCGCACCAGGAGCATCTCGTCGGCGGACTTGCCGGCAAGCTGGATGAAAGAATCCTGTCCGGAGAGCGTGTCGCCGTTGGCTGGCGCGACAATGGCGTTGGTAATGCCGTTGATGCGGGCCACGGGAATGATGGCGGTTTCGGCGTGAAACGCGTCATACACGTGCATGTGCGGCATGATCTCGTCGCTGGGCTCCAGCGTGTCATTGGTCATGCGGTCCGCCTGGACTTC
>DASVFK010000145.1:0-20113 GCA_036380095.1 Candidatus Angelobacter sp.
CGAAAAGCTGCTGGGGCCGAAGACCAGGCTGGTGGCCCTGGGCCACCTTTCGAACGCGCTAGGCACAATCAACCCCATCCAGCAGATCGTGCGCATGGCCCATGCGCGGAACGTACCGGTGCTGGTGGATGGCGCGCAGGCCGCGCCACGCATGCCGGTTGATGTCCAGGATTTGGACTGCGATTTCTACGCTGTTTCCGGGCACAAGATGTATGGACCCACGGGCATCGGTTTCCTTTACGGCAAAGCCGAACTGCTGGAAGCCATGCCACCGTACCAGGGCGGCGGGGACATGATCGCCTCCGTCACGTTTGACAAGACGGTTTATAACCGCCTGCCTTATAAGTTTGAGGCCGGCACGCCCAACATCGCGGACACGATTGCCCTGGGCGCGGCGATCGAGTACCTGAACCGGCTTGGCCTTACGAACATCGAAAAGCATGAGGCTGAATTGCTCGACTATGCGACCGAGCGAGTGCAGGAGATTCCGGGCGTGAGGGTTGTGGGCACAGCGAAGGAGAAGGCCGGCGTACTGTCGTTTGTGATGGATGATATCCATCCGCACGACATCGGCACGATCCTGGACAGCGAAGGCATCGCGGTGCGCACGGGCCATCACTGCGCGCAGCCGGTGATGCAGCGGTACCAGATTCCGGCGACGGCACGCGCGTCCTTTGGACTGTACAACACGCGCGAGGAAGTAGACGCTCTGGTAAGCGGCGTCCGCAAGGTGAAAGAGGTGATGGGCTGATGCAGGAGTTGCGCGAACTCTACCAGGAAACCATCCTGGAGCACAGCCGGAAGCCGCGGAACTACGGTGAGTTGCCCTCCGCCAATCACAAAGCCGAAGGGTTCAACCCGCTGTGCGGCGACCATTACACGGTTTTCGTAAACGTGAAGGACGGCGCCATCGCGGAGATCAGCTTCCACGGCGCGGGTTGCGCTATCTCCAAGGCATCGGCTTCGATGATGACGCAGAGCCTGAAAGGGAAGTCAGCCGAGGAAGCCGAGGCGCTGTTCAGCCGGTTCCACGATCTGGTCACAGGGGCTGGAGGGAAGCCGGAGGAACTGGGGAAGCTGGCGGTGTTTGCCGGAGTGTCAGAGTTTCCGCTGCGCGTAAAATGCGCCACCCTGGCCTGGCACGCCATGCGAGCGGCGTTGCGGGGCGACCAGGACGCTGTTTCCACGGAATAGACCAGCATGGGACAAACGCTAAAACTCGGCGAAACGTTGATCCTCACGCGCGACTGCGTGTCGACGCAGATCCCCAGCGGCATTCCATTCCCTCTGTCTGCAGGGACCAGCGTGCGACTTACACAGGCCCTGGGCGGCAGTTACACCGTGATGACCAATCAGGGCTACATGGTGCGCATTGACGCCAAGGATGCCGACGCTCTGGGCCTGAGCGCCGAAGCCATTGCCGCAGCCACGCCACAGGAGTTCAGCGAACAACTGGTCTGGGACCAGTTGCGCACGGTGTATGATCCGGAAATTCCCGTGAACGTTGTTGATCTGGGACTGATCTACGAATGCAAGATCACGCCGCAGGATGGCGGCCAGCAGATCGACCTCAAGATGACCATGACAGCCCCCGGATGCGGCATGGCAGACGTCCTAAAGAACGATATTCAGCGCCGGCTGGCCGGGCTGCCGACAGTAAAGGACGTACATGTTGAGGTGGTGTTCGATCCTCCCTGGACTCCAGTCAGGATGTCCGAAGGCGCACGGCTCCAGTTGGGTCTGGACCTTGATGCCGCCCCATTCCAGACTTCCGGACGGTACTAAAAAAAGAAAAAATGGCGGAAGAGAGAACCCCACAGGACCCTCTTCCGCGCTTTCACCCCCGGTTGAAATACCCCCTGGCAGAGTTTTTGGCCCCGGGAACGAGCGGCATCTCTTAAGAGACCAAGGAGTACTGCTTACAGAGTGGCAGTTCCAGCCTGCGGAAAATATAGGAGACTGAATTTATTTCCCGGCGGCTGGACCGCGTTTATTAGAGATTCTTAGATACGGTCCGGCAAAAAGGGCACTTGCAAGGCGGTCGACGGATGATAAATAGATTAATTATCAATTACTTAGCTGATGTTCGCCGACGTCTGGGCAGGTTAAGAAAAAATTGCTTTTTGTGCTCCAGAACCTGGATGCTATAGTCGCCAGCATTCGGGTTAAGGAGAGCGATGCAGCACAAGCTGCGCAAACTCGTTCTGGTTCTGATGCTCGCCATGGCGGTGGCCTCACCGTTCATGCAGCTCGATAGTTGGGACATGTTTCCGACTGCGACTGACGATCTTGAGCTCCGAATCATCATGAACTTGTGCGTGCTGGGCATGTTTTTTGTGCTGGCAACGGTGCTGTTCAAGCTCTTCCCGGTCTTGCTCAAGTTGCCGTTCGTTGCACAGAGCAGAGATTCATTTCTGCGTGAGTCTGATGTGCCGGCGCCCGAGTCCGCCTTTCTCGGAATTTCTCCACCTCTCAGAAACTGATCATCCATTCCTTGGCCGAAGTGTGCCTTGTGGCCAGGAGCTCCTTAGGACGTTTTAGGGCCCTGTTCCACGCCAGGTATTGATTCCGGTCCCGAGTGACGCCCGATGTCCCGGACCTAGCCCAAACGGAATTGAGGAATGGAAACAATGAAGACCATTGAGGTCTACGATCCCCTGCCTGCAGGGATGCCGGCTGAGCCGCCTCCGCAGGTCGAGAACATTGAACTGGAAGTTGAAGCAAACAACCAGAACGCCGTTACCGCGTGCTGTGAGCGGTGCCATGCCCCCATTGATAGCGAAGACGAGCGGCTAGTGCAAGGCTGCCTGCAGGGGAACCAGCAGGCGTGGGAAGAGCTGATCGACAAGTACAAACGGCTGATCTATTCGGTGCCGCTGCGTTACGGCGCCAGCGCGGATGACGCAGCCGACGTTTTCCAGGCCGTATGCATTGAAGTTTTCCACAGCCTCAGCCAACTGAAGAACGTAGGCTCGCTGCGCTCCTGGCTCATCACGGTGGCCATCCGGCAGTCCTACCGCTGGAAAAAGAAGCAATCGTATCACGTGGAACTGGACGCGATGGAGCCGGAAGCGGCAGAAGAAATTGCTGCAGTCCCGGAGGTGCTGGCGCAGGTGGAGCAGGAGCAGATTGTGCGTGAGGTGGTGAAGAAGCTTTCTCCGCGCAACGCTGAACTGGTGCGCCTGTTGTTCTTTGAGCACCCGCCGCTTCCTTACGCGGAAGTTGCGCGGCGCTTGGGGCTGGCCACAGGCTCCATCGGCTTCATCCGTGGGCGATGCCTGGAGAGGCTCAAGAAACTTCTCCTGGAGTCAGGCTTCCGGGGACAAAAGCCAGAGTTTCGCGCGCCCGCACGGCATGAAACTTACGCCGGCGTGCGCCAGTAAGACCGCTCTTTGCGGGCTGCTTGCGCGTCCAAAATCGGGCTTTGGGCGCACAGGCAAGAAAAGGCCGGAACCTTGCGGGTCCGGCCTTTTCGTTTGTCCAATTTCCGGTCGCGCTGACCTGTGCGACCCTGGTCTCAGTGCTGCACTTTGCCGTGCAGCGCCAGATCCAGCCGATAACACTCCAGCGGGTCCATGCGGCGGAGTTGCGCATGCATGGAGCGCACCTGCGCGGTCTTTGTGGCGACCAGGCGCGCCCGCTCCCGCACCTCTTTCAGGCGGAGCGGCTTGGTGAGAAAATCATCCGCCCCTGCCAGATAGGCTGCGCTCATCTCTTGCGGCTGCGGATCTTCGGTCATCAGGATGGTGTAAGGAGTCTTGTGGAGCCCTGCCTGGCGGATCCAATGGCAGATTTCGAGGCCGTTCAGTTCAGGGGTGTTCCAGCTCAGGATGCAGAGATCAATGTCTCCAGCCAGCAGCGCGGTGCAGGCCTTCTTGCCGTCTTCCACGGCCACCACCTCGCATCCCCACTGCAACAGGGAAGACTTCAAGATGCTTCGTGATACAGGACCTTCATCGGCAATCAAGATTTTGAGCTTCATATGACTTTTCCCCCGTTATCACCCTAGCAAGTCAGCCTGAAGTCGCGGCGCGTGTCTGTCGCGATCAGAGTTTTGCTTCCGTACGGCAGTCTTTCGATGCAGTACAGGTCGTCGGGGGACGGCCACGGCACACCTGATGCCGCATTTCCGCGATACATCGCCAGCGCAATCCTCAGCTGCACAAGGTCACTTTCTTCAAGGTCCTGTTGCAGGTATTCCAGGTCCTGCTCGATCCCTGCTGCGGCTTCAAGCCACTTTTGTGCGTCGTCCATGTCTGGTCTCCGGGGGCGGGAATTATTTACATGCCCGAGGCATGAAATAATTTCCCGAGGAAGATTCTCTTTGCCTGTTACAGACGCAATCCCATGGCGGCCCGAATACGCCTTATTCCCTGCTCCTGCAACTACTTGGGGCCCTGAGTCTGTGCTCCTGCCTTACGTGTAATAAGAGTGGGAAAGCGTCTTAAAAATATAGAAAAGCACTCTGGTAACCAGTCACATTAAAGGTTTTAATGTGAGTTGCTTTGACAATGAAGTATTTGTGAGGAAACGGACCTCGCGGGCAGTTTGCGATGGCTGATAGGCGGTTACTTTGGTAACCACGCGCTCACGCTCGCGCAAAGTCGATGTAGCCTTTGTGTGGGTCCGCGCTGATCAGTTTGACGCGCAACTTGTCGCCCACGTCCACACCGTGCGCGTTTACCAGCAGGCCCTCCACGCGCGGCTGCAGCACGCGGACGAAGGTCCCATGCGGGGTCACGCCGGTGACAATCGCGTCAAACATCTGGCCGATCCTCCGGCCCATCTCAACGGCCGCGATGCGCTTTGACATCGCTCGCTCCACCTTGCGCGCCGCGTCTTCTTTCTCCGTGCAATTGCGCGCGATGGCCGCCAGTTCGTCGGCGCTGTACGGGTTTGTTTTCCCGTCCAGCATGGACTTGATGAGGCGCTGCGTCACCACGTCGGCAAAGCGGCGATTGGGCGCTGTGGAGTGGGTGTAATTCTGAACGGCAAGGCCAAAGTGTCCCGGCGCGGGCTCACCAGGGCGTTCCACCACGTACTCTCCCGGCCCCATCAGTTTGATCACGGCCAGGGAGAGGTCGGCAAAGTGGTCAGGATCGGCGGCCTTGCGCGCGGAGAGAAAGTCATTCAGCGCTTTCGAGTCCGGCTCACCCGGCAGCTTCCCGCCCTGCTGCGCGGCCAGCGCCACAATACGGTCCCAGCGTTCCGGAGTCTTCACCACACGCCGGATGGAAGCCACTTTGTTCTCTTCCAGCGCCAGGGCAACGGCTCCGTTGGCGGCGATCATGAAGTCCTCAATCAGCTCGGTAGCACGGTTCTTGCCCTGGTGTTCCAGCACGATTGACTGGTCATTGAGCACCATGGCGTGCAATTCGTTGGTTTCAATGTTTAGCGCGCCGTGGCGGAAACGTTCATTCTTGAGCGCCTGGGCCGCTTCATCCTGCAGCTTGAGCTGGGTCTGCAGTTCTGGCGACTTCGCCACCTTGTCCGGAGCCGGCCCGCGGTTTTCCAGCCACGCTCCAACGGCGTTGTAAGTGAGCTGGGCCTGGTTACGCACCCTGGCCCGGTACAACTTGTGCCCTTGTACTTGCCCGCCGTTCACCACAAACTCAATCACCATGCAAAGGTTCTCGTTGCCTTCCAGCAGTGAAGACATGCCGGTGGAGAGCTTCTCCGGCAGCATGGGAAAGTTGCGCACGCCGGCATAGACGGTGGTCGTCTCCTTGCGCGCATGTTGGTCAATGGCGGAGTCCCTAGCCACAAAAGCGTCCACGTCGGCAATTCCCACCAGGACTCTCGTGCTTCCGTCGGGCAGCTTTTCGGCAACTTCAATCTGGTCCAGATCGCGCGACGTATCGTTGTCAATGGAGGACCACAGCAGGCTGCGCAAGTCGCGCACCTCGCCCTGGTCGGCGACGGCGGCCGGCCCAGGGCCCTTGAGCTGGGCAAGTTGCTGGGTGACTTCAGGTGGAAAGTCCGGTTCAAAGCCGTTTTCCATCATGATTTCGCGCGCGGCCGCCTGCAGATCGAAGTGAGATGGCTGTGAGTTGTTCATGGTTGGCAGGAGAAGCATATCACCGGGCAAGGCAAGTTGGGCGCAGGCCAAGCGGACCCATGGTTCAAGAAACATTCAGCGTTGGCGAGCGCAAGGTTGTCAGCGCATGGCCCACGCCATCCCTGCCGCGGCAGCGGTGCTCAGGAGGTTGACAAGGTCGTTGGTGAGAAGGCCACGGCGTTCGAACAAAGCGCCGAGCACACTGTCCACCAGCATGCCGAGCACGCCGGCCAGGGCAACCGCAAGCGCCGGACGGGCAGGGACGAGTCCCGAGACGAATCCGGCCAAAGCCACGATCCCGGCGGCGGCCAGCGCGGAGATGGTGCCGTGGAGGCTGACACCGCCATCGACCCCGGCGGGGACCGGCTTGCCGCTGGTCAGCAGGACAGTGCGGCCGGGGAAAGCCATGCCAATCTCGCTGGAGCAGGTATCGGCAGCAGCCTCTGCCAGAGCTGCCAGAGCGAGCACTTGCCAACCGGAGATAGCCAGGGCGGCAAGGCATCCGGCGAGACCCAGATTGGCCATGACCTGGGAGGCGCTGCGTCCTCTCGAGTCTTCCGCCGCGCGAAGTTCCTGCTTGCGCGGCTTGCCGGCGTGCGTGGCCGAAAGGGTGAGAGCAAAGACAAGCAGAAGAACCCAAAATATACGGTGATCGCGCGCGGCAAAGGCGAAAGCGACGGCGAAGCCTGCGACAGCGCCGCCGGTATCAACGCCGCGGGCCGCCCAGGCGGCGAGAGCAAAAGCCGCGGTAAGCGCCAGAGAAGAGACCAGATCGCCGGCGGATAGCACGACCGGGTTGGGGCCGAGACGGGTGGGGACAGAAAAAAGGAGAACAGCGGCGCAGGCCAGCGCAAGTCCATCCGAGAAAGTGAATGTTTGTGATCGCGCCAGTTTTGCCCCCAGGGTAGCTTTGTAGCGCATGGTACATGAAAGTGGCTGGAATTTGGTATTTGGCGGTTCAGTCTCTTGCCTCTTTTGGCCTCTAACCGCTGGCCGCTCATCAAAAGGCCTTAATCCCTTCAGAAAGCCTACGGCGCACCGTGCTAAGTAACAAATACTAAGTAATCCCGCCCATCCTGCTGCTCGGCTTTGCCTGTTTTGCAGTTGAGCCTTTAGAATGTTGAGACGCAATAATCCTGAGCTGGCGCGTTCTTGGTAGGTGCGTTGGAGCAAATGAGAGCAATGAAAAAGACCCTTGGGCTTGCCGGTGCGGCAGCGGCCCTGATTCTCCTCATCACGGGCTGCAATGATACCTTGCGGCAATTTATCACACCGATCCCGCTGCCCGGTGGGAACCCCTCCAATCTTTCCCACGCGGTGGTGCTTTCCACCAATCCAGTAGGCGTGGGGAGCAACCTGCACATTGACGTTTCCGGTGACAGCGTGGTGGGGGTAGTCAACACCGGCCCGAATCCGTCATTTATGGGGAAAAGCAACAACAAGGTCTTCGTCTTCAACAGTGACAACACCATTACCAGCTATCTAGCCCTTCTGCCGCTGCAGACAAATCCCCAGGTAGTTACGCAACCTAGCACCGTTTCCGGCGCCATCGGCGGGGGGACGAGCAGCGTAGGGAACTTCTACGTGACCAACAGCAGCAGCGCCAACGCCAGCATGATCTCCAACGGCGCGGCGGCGGTCACAGATGTGTTGAGCGTGGGGACACAACCGGTGGCGGTGGCGGGAGGTCTGAGTAATTCCAAGATCTACATCGTGAACCGGGGCAGCAACAGCGTGACCCCTGTTTCCACTGCAGACAACACGATCCTGCCGGCGATCACGGTAGGAACCAGTCCGATCTGGGCGGTGATGAGCAGCGACGGCATTCACGTGTTCGTGGTGAACCAGGGAAGCAACAACGTTTCCGTGATCGACACCCTGCTGGACATCGTGATTGCCACGGTGCCTGTGGGCGCGTCGCCGAATTACGCCGTGTATGAAAGCAAACTGCAGCGCTTGTACGTGAGCAATACGGGAAGCAATTCGATAAGCGTGATTGACGCCAGCCGCATCGACCTGGCCGCAACTCCCCAGCAGCTGCCGACGAACATTGGCAACGTCGCCATTTCCGGCGCGCCGACCTCAGTTGCGGCGCTGGCGGACGGCACCAAGGCCTACGCCGCGCTGGGCGGATGTCCGGTGGGCACCAACCAGCTCACCATCGTGTCCGCGGCCACATCTGGTGCTTGCACAGGAAACTCCGTTAGCGTGATTGATGTGGTGGCGCTGAAAGAAAAGAAGGTGATTCCCGCGGGGTCGGGGACGCTTTCGATCGACGCAGCCGGCAACTCTTCCCGCGTGTACGTGGTGAATGCAAATGACCGCACCGTTTCCATCATCAAGACCACCACGGACACGGTGGATTCCACGCTTCCCACGCCGCAGCAGAGCCTGGGGTGTGTGAACCCGGCGGCCTGTCCGCAGAACGTAAAACAGATACCCTTCCTGGTGCGAGTGTTCCCGTAACCCGCTGTCCGGGGTTGATTTTAGGAGAAGAGAATTTAAGTCTTGCGGTCCGCCTTGCGCCGGGCGTTATACCGTAAAGCGATATTCATAAAGACGCTGCCGCTGTCCGTATCAAAGCACATCACCAGCGCTTCCTGGTCTTCGCTGCTTTTTTCGCCTTCCTGGGCCGCGTGCGCCACCGGGGGATTCACCTTGAAGCGAAATCCCTGGTCGTTTAACGAAGTGATAGCGCTGCCGATGACCATGTTGGCCAGCTCGCAGACCGTTTCGCGGGCGGTTTCGTCGTCTTGCGGCTGGGGCGAGCCGGCAAGAATCTCGGCTACGCGCGCCGCGGTGGAAGAATCAATATCGAAAATGATGCGGCCTTCGATGTCGCCGTGGATGGTGACAAGCGAGGCGACCCCCTGGCGGCGGTAAGCCTCTTCGTCCATGCGGACGTCGCCCATGCGCGTGGAGCACTGCAGGGTTTCCGCCAGCACCGCATCCGCCGCGTTGATGAATGGCTGGATGAGTTCCATCCTCACGGGTTAGTTCTCCTGCGCCGCGGGCGTGGCCACGGCCGCGTCGTCGCCCATGACGTACTTGATCACTTCGTACAAAATCTCCGGCTTGACCGGTTTCTGCACGAAGTGGCGGGCGCCCTTCTGCAACGCAGCCACGATGTTTTCCTGATAGCCGACGGAAGAGACCATCACGATGCGCGCATCAGGATGGGCGCGCACGATGCGTTCGGCGGCCTCAATGCCTTCCATCTGCGGCATGGTGATGTCCATGAGCACCATGTCCGGGGAAGTGCGGTCGTATTCCGTGATGGCGGTGCAGCCATCGCCGGCTTCGCCGACGATTTCGCCGCCAAAGGACTCCACCATCTTGGCCACGTTTTTCCGCGCGAACACCGAATCATCCACCACCAGGTAGCGGATGGCGCGACGGTCTTTGCGAACCAGAAAAGGAAACTGATCCATAATGCTTCTCCTCACAACTCCAACTGAACTTTTTGCTCCCGCGCAACCCGATCCGGGCTGCACTGATTTACCAGCGCCATCGACAGCAACTCCAGGGGCACGATGCGCATGGCAAAACCGCGCTCGATGGCGGCCCGGGGCATGCCGAACACCACGCACGAATCTTCTGTCTGCGCGATGGTCAGGCCGCCCGCGTGCTTGATGGCGCCCATGCCATTGGCCCCGTCATCACCCATTCCGGTCATCAGCACCCCGATGGCGCGGTCCGTGAACTCGGCGGCCACGGAATGAAACAGCACATCCACCGATGGGCGATGCCCGTTGACTCTGGGCTCGGTGCCGAGCAAAACCGTATCGGCCAGCGGCATGCGCCGCACTTTCAAATGGCGGTCGCCCGGACAAACCAGGGCGCGGCCCGCCAGCAGCAAGTCGCCGGACTGCGCTTCTTTTACGTCGATGGCGCAACACTCGTTGAGCCGCCTGGCAAACATCTCTGTAAATCCTTCCGGCATGTGCTGCACCACCAGAATGCTGCCGGCAAAGTCTGCTGGCAATTGCGAAAGAAGGTACTGGAGCGCGTTGGGCCCGCCAGTGGAAACGCCAATGGCGATCACCTTGGTAGGATTCCGGCGCAGGCGCTGGACTGGTTTTCCCGGCTTGGGCCGTTCCGTCACCGAAGGCGTGGCGATCTTGCGCGACCCTGTTTTGTGGGCGACCTTGATCTTGGCAATCAAGTCTTCAGCGATTTCATCCATGTGGGCGGAAGCGGCATCACGCGGCTTGGCGACGAAGTCCAGCGCGCCCAGGGCCAGCGCCTTAAAGGTGGCGGTGGCGCCGTCCGTGGTCAGCGCGCTGACCACGATGACCGGCACGCGGAACCTGCGCATGATCTGGCGCAGGGTTTCCAGGCCGTCCATGCGCGGCATTTCCAGGTCGAGCGTGACCACGTCAGGCCTCAGATCTTCGATCTTCCTCAGGCCAAAAGCGCCGTCCATGGCCGTGCCCACAACTTCAATTTCAGGGTCGCGGGCGAGGATCTGCGGGATCAGCTTGCGCATGAGCGCCGAATCGTCCACCACGAGTACGCGGATTCTGTTGCTCATGCCAAAGCCCCCATCAGTACAGGCGTTCGCCCCAGGCGGGTGACGACGCTGGAGATGTTCAGGATAAGGACCACCGTGCCGTCACCGCGAATGGAAGCCCCGCTGACCAGGTCTGTCGCCACCAGATGGTCGTCCAGCGTCTTAATCACCAATTCCTCTTCGCCCACCAGTGAGTCCACCACCAGGCCAAACCTGCGCTCGCCCAGCGACACCACTACAACAAAAATCTTCTTCAGGACGGGCGGCTGTCCCGCCATGCCGTGCAGGTGTACCAGCGGCAGGAAATCGTCGCGCAGACTGATCACGTTTTGCCCGTCCACCGTATGGATCTCCGTTTTCGAAGCACGCGTGATCTCCGCCACCGCAGCCAACGGTACGGCGTACATGCGCTCTCCCACGCGGAACAGAAGCGCTTTGATGATGGCAAGCGTAAGCGGTACCTTGAGAGAGAACGTGGTGCCCAGTCCGGCGGTGGTTCGGATGCCGATGGCCCCCTTCAGCCGTTCCACGACGCTCCGGGCAACATCCATTCCCACACCGCGCCCGGAAATCGATGTGACCTGGTCCGCAGTACTCAATCCGGGATGAAAAACAAGATTGAGCACATCCTGCTCACTCAGCGCCGCTGCTTCAGTCTGGCCCAGGACGCCGCGCTCAATGGCCTTGGCGACCAGCTTGTCGCGGTCGATGCCGCGCCCGTCATCGCTGACCTCAATTACGATCTGGTTGCCCTGATGATACGCCGCCAAAGTTACTGTTCCATGCGCCGGCTTGCCCGCATTGATGCGCTCCGCCGGGGACTCAATGCCGTGGTCCACGGAATTGCGCACCAGATGCGCCAAGGGCTCGGCCAGCGCGTCCAGAATGCTCTTGTCCAGGTCCGTGTCCTGGCCGTTTACCGCCAGTTCCACTTCCTTGCCGCAGGATTTGGCCACATCGCGAACCACGCGCGGGAAGCGGCGGAAAAGTTGCTCCACCGGGACCATGCGGATCTTCATGACGGCCTTCTGCAGATCGTTCAAGATACGCGCCTGGAAGGCCGTGGCGTCCGCAAACCTGATTTTCAAAGGATCGCGGGGAAAGCGTTTGTCGAAGTCGCCGATCGCCTGGTGCATCATGCTCTTGGCGATGACCAGTTCGCCGATCAGGTTCAGCACTGCGTCGATTCGCTCCGCGTCCACACGCAGAAGGTTTTCCATCGCGGAAAAGCTGGTGGCCGGCGTTTCCGGGTTGGAGGTTGTTTGCGCGGCAGGCGAGGTTTCCTGCAGTTCACCGGCGATTTCTTCCTCCGCAAGGATCGGCTCATCCTCTACCTGGGCCGGAGATGTAACTTGCTCCACGAGGGCGGGCACGTCCGCTGCGGGCGTTTCCTGGCTGGCCCCGGGCTCCACGACGATCTCTGAGACCACGGACGGAATTCTGCATTTCCTGGTCGCCGCCTCCAGGGAGATGCGCGCAGCGACGGCGGCTTCCACCACGTCCAGATCGTCGGCGAGCGTGCCCTGGTCAGGCGCAATGGCCAGCAATTGTCCGCATTCCTGCAGCACGTTGCGGATGAGTTGCAGCGCGGCGCTGCGCATCGGGCAGTGCGGATCGATGCGCAAAGCGATATTCAGGACTTCCTTGCCTTGGGCCACGGCGTCCGCAATGGCCATTTGCTCGTACTCGCTCCACAGAAAACGCGCCCGCAGCCTCTGCGGTGCCCTTGCCTCAGGCGGGAGCATGAGCGAGACGATCTGCAGCCGCAGCTCTTCTCCATCCGGCGGCTGCATCTGTCCCCGGTAAGCGGAGAGCATGGAGCTGAACGTATCGGCGGCGATCAGCACAATTTCCGCCAGCGCGTGCTTTGCCTGGGCGGCCACCTCCGGCGTCAGCGCATCTTCCAACTCGTGGGCCAGGCTGCTCATCTCCTGGTAGCCGCAGGCCGCGGAGTCTCCTTTGAGCGTGTGTACCGTGCGGCGCACCTCGCGCAGGATTTCGCCGTCCTGCGGATGTTTCTCCAGCTTCAGGCCTTCTTCATTGAGGATCTGCAGCAATTCGGCGGCGCTCTCAAAGAAGAGCTCGCGCATTTCCGCAGCGCGTTCATCGGAGAAGAAGCTCACACCTTCACCTCCTGCCGCTGGTACGCGGTGCCGTTGTTCTGGTGGATCATGCGGAACTTTTCTGACAGTCCGAACAGGCTTTCCGCATGGCCGATGAAAAGAAAGCCGTCAGGGTTCAGGCAACGATGCATTTTCTCCACCAGGCGCTTCTGCTCTGCTTCATCGAAATAGATCATCACGTTGCGGCAGAAGATGATGTCGTTGCGCTGGGGAAGGAACTCGGTTTTGAGGTTGTGAAAGTCGAAATGGACCAGCTCCTTGAGTGACCGCTTGACCGCGTAGCGTTCGCCGATGCGGTCAAAGTAACGCAGGCGCGCGGAGTAGTCCACCGCTTCCATCTGTATTTCTGTGTAGATCGCTTCCTGCGCGGCGCGCAGGACCGTGTAGTTGATGTCAGAAGCCAGGATTTCCACCTTCCACGGCGGTGGAATTAGCGGCTTGGGCACCGGCATATCAAAAGGAAGAGGATTGCGAAGGTAGTAGTACGCCAGGGCGTCGCACACCATCATGGCCAGCGTGTACGGTTCCTGTCCGGTGGAGCAGCCGGCGCTCCACAAGCGCAAATTCCAGTCGCGCCGTTCCTGCTTGTGGTGCAGCATGTCTTCCAGGATGTATTTCTGGAACAAGTCCAGTTGCGGCCGGTTGCGGAAGAAGCTGGTTTCGTTGACGGTAAGGTTTTCCACCAGAGCGGAAAGTTCGTTCTTGCCTTCGTGGCTGGTCAGGAGGCGATAGTAGGCGTAAAAAGTGTCCAGGCCGCACACTTTCAGGCGCCGCTGCAAACGGTCTTGCAGGAAATGTGCGCGCCGCTCGTCGAAATACATTCCGCATTCCTGGTACACGAGGGTCTGCAGCAGCTTGTATTCTGCTTCAGAAATCTGTACCGGGATGCTCGGTGTCACCATGAGGGTTCTCCGGAAGATCGTCAGTTGCTGGCCGCAGGGGCCGGCAATTCGCTCAGCCGCCGCAGTTCGCCTTTCTGCAGAATTCTGCCCAGGTCCACCAGGATGATCAAACGTCCGCGGTACTTGCCTACGCCGGAGACGTAATGCACTTCATCATCGTTGAAAACCCCGGGCGCGGGACCAATGTCAGACTCGGGGAGTTTCAGCACTTCAGAGGCCGAATCCACGATCAATCCCACCATCTTGCCTTCGATCTCCGTTACCAGGATGCGGTTCCGCTTGTCCGCTGCGGTTTCTTTTTCGCCGAAGCGTTTGCGCAGGTCCACCACGGAAACGATCTTGCCGCGCAGGTTGATCACGCCTTCAACAAAGCCCGGAGCGTCCGGCACGGCCGTGATCTCCGGCACGCGCACGATCTCGTGCACCAGAGAGATCGGGACGCCGAAGGTCTCGCGCCCGATGCGGAATCCGACTATTTGCAGTTCCTTGGACATGTCTGTCTTCAGTTGTAGCTCGATCCCGCAGTTGCCCATTGCGGGACCGCAGTGCGGTTGTTGTTTTCGTTGCCGTTGCGTTGTGAGCCGTTGCGCCCGTCGCCGCTGGCGGGTGCTTCAAGAATGAAACGGTCCATGGAGTCCAGCATCAGGCGCGACATCTTGGACATTTGCTCGGCGGAGGCAGCCAACTCAGTCGATCCCGAAGAAGAGCGCTGCACGAGTTCGCGCATTTTCTCCATGGCGCGGACTACGGCTTGAGCGCCGGAAGCCTGCTCTTCCACGGAAGAGTTGATTTCGTGCGTGATCTCGTTCAGCCGCGTGGTGGCCTTGGCGATCTGTGACGAGCCGTGCGACTGCTCGTTAGTGGCCGCGCCGATTTCCTGGGCGAACTTGTAGACCTCGGCCACCACGTTGGAAATCTTCTTGAGCGCGCTGCTCAGGTCGCTGCCCAGCGTAATGCCGTCATTGACAATGCTGGTGCTCTTTTCCATGTTGTCCACGGCCTTGCGGGCCTCTTTCTGAATGCTCTGGATCAGCTCGGAGATTTCCCGGGTGGACTGCGCTGACTTTTCCGCCAGCTTGCGCACCTCATCGGCCACCACTGCGAAGCCCAGCCCGTGCTCGCCCGCGCGCGCGGCCTCAATGGCCGCATTCAGGGCCAGCAGGTTGGTCTGTTCCGCCAGGTCGTCGATCACCTCGATGATCTTGCCGATATCATCGGCGCGCTGTCCCAGAGCGGAAATAATGTCCGCGGAAGAACTGATGGCGGCGTTGATGCGGCTCAAGCCGTCCGTGGCCTTCTCCATCGTGTTGATGCCGCTGTGCACCTCATCGCGCGAGCGCTGCGAAATTTCCAACAGCACTTTGGCCGTGTCCGCCACGCGCTGGATCGAGGTCACCATCTGGTCAATGGAGGCGGAAGTCTCGCTCACGCTGGAAGCCTGCATCTGCGTGCTCTTCACCATGTTTTGCACGTTGATGCTCATTTCGTGCATGGTGCTGGTGACTTCGTCGATGGCGGAGGCCGCCTGAATGCTGATCTTGGCCGATTCGTCAGAGGCGCTGGCCACCTGGTTGGAGCCTCCGGCCACCTGGGCGGCACTGTCGCGCACATTCTTCACCAGGTGCCGCAGGCCGAGCGTCATCTCGCGGAAGGCTGTGCCCAGGGTGTCGCGGTTGGAGCGCGGGTTGATCTCAGAGGAAAGGTCGCCACCGGCGATCGATTCGGAAACGCCAGCCATTTCCCGCAGGTACAACACCATGTTGTTGAAGGTGCGCGCAAGTTGGGCCACTTCGTCTTCACCGTGGATCTCTACTCTTGAATCCAGGTCGCCCGCATTGGCAATCTGGCCCGCCACGGCGATGAGTTGTGACAGGGGCCGGGTGATGGACTCCGCCACCTTCCAGGCGATAAATGCTCCCAACAGCATCATCAATGCCATGCCGCCCAGCGTGATGCCGTTGATGACCGAGCCTGCCGTCCGCACCGAGCTGTCGGCCCTCTGGATCGCCTCGCTCATGATGGCGTCCAGCTGTCTCAGGGGCTCCTCCTCTTTCTTTTCCACCTCCTGGTCTTCCTCGGACCTGCGGATGGCCTGCAGGTAGCCGATCTGCAACTCCGCTACGGTTGACGTGCCCGCATCCACCTGGCGCCGTTTCTCCACCAGCGGGTTGGCGAAGTACGCTGCCCAGCTTTTCTCGATATCGCGAACGCGGCGTAGCAACTGCTGTGCCCGGTCTCGCTCCTGAGGCAAGTAGGTGGTGGTTTCTTCCATTCGCGTGATCAGGCGCTCAACCTCCCCCAGCCCTCCGTACAGCAAATCTGATTCGCGGGTGTCGCCGTTCAGCAGGAAGTTACGCAGGTGCAGCCGATTGTCGCGGATGGCTTTGTCCAGCTCGGAGCGCTGGTTGGCCATCTCAATGGCCCTCTTGTAGGTATCTACCGAATTCTGTTCATGGCGGGCGGCCACCAGGTTCACCATAAAAAGCGTGAACATGATGACCAGGCTTGCCCCAAAGCCCCAAAAGAGCTTTGCGTTGATGGTTTTGCCGAATCGCATTTTCTTATCGCCTCTACGCCGCTGGCGTGTTGAGCTTTGCAGGGGGAGCAGGTGCCTTTCCGTTTTTGGCAGGGAACACCCCGCCATTTCAAAAAGCAATGCCTCTGCCATGTCCTTCACGGCTAGCACTTTCGTCACACCATCACCATCTAACTGACTGAAAAGACAGGTTGTTCACTTTCTTCCTGGTGGGGTGCATGCGCGGTCTTCTTGTGAAGACAAGCAGGTGATGTCTCATGCCCCGCGCCAAACGGGGCAGATTTGGTCTCATCCTGAGACTTAGCCAAGTTTTTCCCAGAGATTCCCCGTAAGCGTTTCCTTATTGACTCAAAATGAGATTCCGGAGTACCTTCAGGCTTCCCCTACCCCACATTGTGAAGGCGAGAAAGAAAACCGGACCGAGACGGCAGCGCGCCCAGGGCGACGCGGGAGCGCTCATGGAGAAGGTGCTGGCTGCATGCGCTCAATTGCCTTCGTTGGGCAGCGACCCCGGAGCGTTGCGCGAGTTTCTGGTTGAGACGGCGCGAAAGACCTTTGCCGTTACCGTGGCGGGCTTGCTGGTTCCGAACGGCGAGACGCATGCTCCCGATGTCGTTTCCACTGCGGTCAAGGAAGGCGCGGGCAAAGCCGCCCTTCTCTCGCATCTCCGCTCTTTTGCCACGCAGGCGGTTGAAGCCAGGCGCCTGTTCAACTTCCGTTTTTCTTACCGTGGCTCTGAAGGCGAGAAGGTGCACCACGGGCTGGCGTTGCCTTTGCTTACCGCCCAATCCTCCGCCGCGTTGCTGGTGGTGCGGCGGACAGCTTTTTCCCCGGAAGAGATTTCCGCTTTCAATCTTCTGGGCAGCACGGCCCGGCAGGCCCTGGATAACTTGGAACTTGGCGCCTTGAATGCCGCACAGCAGAAGCACACTGAGCAACTGCTGGCCCTGTTCGATCGCACCGGCGCCGGGGGCCTTGAAACCTTCTTCCATGGTTTTGTGGCCAGGGCCGCCGGGTTTATGGGATTTGAACGCGCCTTCATCGCCGTATTGCAGCCCGGAGGATGCCGCGTGCGCTGGGGCTCCGCGGCCGGCTCGGCCAGCCGCCTCGATCTCGATTTCTCCGCCGTTGCGCACCGTTTGTTTGAAGCCCGTGAGCACTTTGACTGCGAAGATGTGGACCAGTTGCCCGTGCCGGAAAAGACGCAGTTGCTCAAGTTCAGCGGCAAAGCCCGGCAGTATCTGGGCATTCCGCTCATGTCCGGCGACGGGCAGCCCATGGGCCTGATGGGTTTCATGGACAAGAAAACCCGGGCCAAAGTTACGCCCGAGGATGTCCGGCGCGCGCAGGTTTTGGCCAGCCAGGCCGCCCTCGCATTGGAAGCAGCGCACAACTCCCAGATCGCGGAGCAGCACAAGAAACGCACAGAAGACCTGATGGAAATGGCGCTGCAAATGGGATCGGCGTTACGCCTGCCTGATCTGGTCAAGAACTTCACGGAGCGCGTTGCCGGGATGATGGGCGCCAAGGCCGCCGTGCTTGGCCTGGCCCAGGGCAGCCAGGTGGAGGCTGTAAGCTTCTTCGGCGTCAAGCCTGATCGTGAAAGCTCGCGCAAGTTGAATGCGGCGCTCTCCGAGTATTCTGCACAGAATCCTGAACTCAAGATCAACCCCGGCGGCGCGCTTGCCCTGGGCGAGGAACTGACCGGAGGCTTCGGCTGGCAGCAGGTGACGCTGGTGCGGCTGGAAGGCGCAGAATCCGATTTGCTCGGTGTGCTGGTCCTGGCTGATCTTGACCACCAGTTGCAACCACACGAGCTCAACCTGCTGCAGGCGGTGATCGGGCAAGGCTCGGTGGCGTTGGAGAATTCGCGGCTCTTTACCAGGATCACCCAATCCAGCCGGCAGTGGGCGGAGATTTTCGACTCCATTTCCGATTTCATCGTGGTGCATGACGAACAGCAGCAGGTGTTGAAGGTCAACCGCTCGCTGGCGGAGTTCATCGGCGTGCGCCCGGCGGAGCTGATCGGCCTGCACATGAGCGCCTTGAGCGCGATCACCGGTGAGTCGCCCCATCCCTGCCCCTTCTGCCGCGAGCATTCTGACTCCGATGAATACATTCATGAAGCGCTCGAACGCAGCTACCTGGTTTCAACTTCGCGCATTCACGGCGCGCTGCATGAAGGCCAGCAGACCGTGCACGCGCTCAAGGACATCACGGACCGCCGTGAGGCCGAGCGCCGCTACCGCGAGCTGTTTGACAATGTCCAGGAAGGCGTGTTCTTTGCTTCTCCGGAAGGCCACTTCATCGAGGTGAATGACGCTCTGGTGCGGATGCTCGGCTACCAGGACCGGGAAGACATGCTCAAGCTCGACCTCACCAGCCAGGTCTATATTTCTCCCGAGCAGCGCGAGGAGATCGTGCGCCGCCTCAGCGAGCAAGGCAGCGTCCGCAACTTTGAAGTGGCCCTGTGCCGCCGCGACGGCAGCCTGATCCACGCACTGGAAAACACCTTTGTGGCGCGTGACGGCCAGGGCCGCATCATGCAGTACCGCGGCGTCTTCCTGGATATCTCCGAGGTCAAACATGCCCAGGCGCAATTGCAGCGGGAGCGCGACTTCACCAGCAAAATCCTCAACAACACCCAGACCATGATCATGGGGGCCGATACCGCCGGCCTGGTCAGCTATGTGAACCGGCGTTGTTATGAGAGCGCCGGCTTTGACCAGAATCAGATCGTCGGCCACCGGCTGGACCGCATCGTCGCCCCTTCGCACCAGGCGGCGTTTGCTGAAGGGTTTGAAAGCGCGCTTCACGGCATGCAGGTGGACAACCTGGAGTTGCAGATCGTGCGCGGCAACGGCTCCCAAGGCAAGTTTTCCGTCAACTTGAGCCCGATGCGCGACGAAGCCGGCGACGTGACCAGCGTGGTGGCGCTGATGACCGACATCACGGACGCTTCCATGATCCAGGCCAAGCTGATGCACACGGAAAAGATGGCCGCTGTGGGCCAGCTTGTCTCCGGCGTGGCCCACGAGGTCAACAACCCGCTCACCGCCATCATGGGATTCTCTGACCTGCTGATGGAGAACCCCGAAGTCCCCGGCAGCGCGCGCAAAGACCTGCAGGTGATCCTGGAGGAAGCGCAGCGCACCAAGGAAATCGTGCAGAACCTGCTGAGCTTTGCCCGCCAACGGCCGCCGCAACGCCAGCGCCTCCAGATCAACGACATTCTGCGCAAGACGATCGCCCTGCGCGCCTACGATTTTTCCAACCACGGCGTGCAGATCCTGGAAAATTTCGATGAAGGACTGCCCGAGATGATCGGCGATTCCCACCAGCTGCAGCAGGTGTTCCTCAACATCCTCAACAACGCTTATGACGCGGTGCACGCCACCGGCCGTCCCGGGCTGATTGAAATTGAAACCTTGCAGGATGGCGCGTGGATCGAGGTCCTGTTCCGCGACAACGGCGAGGGCATCCGCCAGCCTGAACGCATCTTTGATCCCTTCTTCACCACGAAAGAAGTCGGACAGGGCACCGGTCTGGGGCTGAGCATCTGCTACGGCATCGTGCGCGAGCATGAGGGCGAGATTCTTTGCGCCAATAACCAGGACACGCCGGGCGCCACCTTCAGCGTGCGTCTGCCGGTCCGCAGCAAGGCCGATCTAAAAGTGATGACGGCGGCAGGAGCAAGACAATGACGGCGAACGCAGCCGAAACTGGACTGCTGTCTATTCTGTTGATCGAAGACGAGCGTTCCGTGATGGATTTCATGCGCACGGCGCTGGAGCGAAGCGGTTATTCCTGCGCCATGGCCAGCTCCGCGGCGGAAGGAATCAAGCTGCTGGAACGGGGCGCATTCAGCGGCATCATTTCAGACATGCGCACGCCCGGCGGCGCCAGCGGGGCAGACGTGCATGCCTGGATCGTGGCCAACCGCCCTGAGTTGCGCGACAAATTGATTTTCATCACCGGCGA